>JANXWW010000423.1 GCA_025350945.1 Burkholderiales bacterium | reverse complement strand
CAATTGCTGCGCGTCTCAATAATCGCGCCAAACCACGTGCCCGCAAGACCTGGCACCACTGGTGGCAGTGGGCCGAAAACAAATCGGGTAATTTGTCTGGTGGCGCTGAGGCCATCCAGCATGTAGCTCATCGTGGCCGCATCGTTGCTCACGAATTGCAATGTTATTACGCCAGCTTTTGTTGCGCTGATGCCGCTGCCATTCCACGACGCGGTCGGTGCAACACCGCCTTTATTTTTGATCAAATCGCCGCTGCATGATGTGCCGCTGACGGTGCAGAACATGGTGTACCAGGTTGCGTTTGCGGCGAGATCGTAAACATACATCGCGACAAATATTTTGTCCGACTGCTGCGTGATCGAAGCGCCCCAGCCGGATTCATTTGCGTTCCACCAGAGCCCGGTTAGTGGTGATGTGGTGGACGTGTCGATGCTGAATGTTTGTGCGTATGCGCGGGGTGCGCAGAACAGTGCACATGTGGCGATTATCATGATGAATTTGTGCATGATTGCCTCCCAATATTTACTGCGCTGTGCTTAACGTGGCGCGCCGCTGCATCAGCATCCACAGCATCGCGATGGTGACAATGATTAAGAATGGGGCAGCGACATAATTTAAAATCGCCCAGCCATTCGCCTTCAACAGCAAACCAGACGCGAATGATGATGTGGCCGTCATGCAAAAAACGAGCAAATCATGCAGGCCCTGCACCTTTGCTTTTTCCTCTGGCCGATAACTTTCTGTGACGAGTGTTGAGCCGCCGACAAACATAAAATTCCAGCCGAGCCCAAGTATGACCAGTGACCACCAAAAATGCGCCACGCTCACCCCGGATAGTGACACGCCAAGGCAAACAAACATCAACGCAACACCGACGAGCATGATTTGCAGGACGCCAAATTTTTTGATCAAGTCGCCCGTAAAAAATGATGGCAGAAACATCGCGATCACATGCGCCGAAATTACATTCGCCGCATCGTTATACGGGTAGCCGCAAATGCCCATTGCGAGCGGTGTGGCGGTCATCAGCAAATTCATTACGCCATAGCCAATCGCGCTCGACATGACGGCGACGATAAATACAGGCTGCAACGCGATCTCGCTCAAGCTGCGCGGTGCGCTTAACGTTGTAGCGGAAGCAGTTTTTGGAATGCGCAATTGGCTCAGCAGTAAAGCTGTCAACACACAAAATGCCATCAGCGAAATATATGAGGCGAGAAATTCAGTCGCAGATAGATGGCGCGTCCATTTTGATAATGCAGGGCCGACAATACCGCCGACCAAGCCACCTGCCACCACCAGTGAAATGGCTTTTGCCTTAAAATCGGATGTCGCCGCATCAGCGGCGGCGAAGCGATAGAACTGCCCGAACGCGCCGTATATGCCTAAGATAAAGGTGCCGAAGCACAGTATCGCCATGCTGTGCGCGTTGTTTATATAAACGCCATAGCTCGCAATCGCGCCGCCAACAAACCCGCATAAGGTACCCACCAAAAACCCCGCGCGGCGACCAATCCGCTGCATCAAATGTGATGCGGGCATCGCCAATAAAGCAGAGCCGATAATCTGCGTGGTAACGGGCATGGTTGCGAATGATTTATCGACTGCTAATTGATAGCCGATTAAACCATTCAATGCGATCAGCGTGACATTGTTTGTGAACAGTAATGCTTGTGCGGCGCTGAGAAGTGTGACGTTGCGGTTTTGCAAAGATTTGGTGCTCAAGATGAGCCTTTGAATTTGTAAAAAAAACGGGCAGCCCAAGCTGCCCGTATTGATTGGCACTCATATAATTTTAACTTTTATTTTGCACCCAGCGCAATGTTGATGCCAGTAAGGAATAGCAAATCATTTTTCTTTGTACCCGGCTCGGCCTGGCTGTTATAGCGATCTGATAACGTTAATTGCAGATTAATACCTTTCGCAACCGCGACCACCAGCCCGGAATCAAACTGCGCGCGATATTCGCCGGAATCTTTCAGGTTGGGATACATCGTCAATTTTTGTTTGAATGAAACGGAGTCGTTGAGCTTGTGATTCGATTCTTCGCCGAGCAACAATTCCGTAGAACTGGTGCTGATTTTTTGATCGAACGTGGTAGCAGGCAGTGGGGCAGGCTGGGGCTGAATAACGGTGATGGTATTCGTGTCGCGGCGCCCCGTGACACCACCAAACAAATCAAACGACGTATCTTTTTCCTTGATCACCTTGTAGCCGAAACCTGCGCCGCCGACATAGCGCGAATCAAGGCGCTGGATTTTGTCCTGCTCGGCTTCGAGCAAACCAAACACAAACGTGCGATCCGATAAATTCCAGTCATAGCGCACACCACCGCG
>JANXWW010000403.1 GCA_025350945.1 Burkholderiales bacterium | reverse complement strand
GCCCCAATTTCTGCCATTTGCATCCATGCGCACCGCATTTGGAATGAGTTACGCAGATTGGGCCACACAGCCGCGACTGTCTGCGGCGTGGCGTGAATCATCCGACGCCGCCGATACGCACCCCTGCCTGCGCGCACGTGTTGAAGCGGTGGGCGAATCCGCCAAACTACCCCCGCCCGCAGACACCACGGCGGCAGACGCGCTCTTGGGTGGTTTTACGAAAACGCTCATATCGGAATTTGATCTCGACTGGTGGAAAAAAGAAAAGCGCGAATGGCAATCGCGGCATCAATACGTGGCGCGATCGAAGCAGGAATTAACCGCGTTCGCCACTCAGCCAATGGAAAAATTGGGCCTGCATGAATTACAGCAATTCGCGCTGCTCAAAGCTGAATTCGATTCGCCGCAAGCTGCGAAACCCGTGCTCGAATACTTGCTGGCCAAACCGGGCGGGCCATACCCAAAACCGTCGTTTTTCTACGGCCGAATTTTACTGAATGAAGGCGATGAGCGCGGCCTCAATCACCTCGAAACTGCAGCGAAAGGTGACCGCAACAGCGTTGATGCCATCGCCAATATCGGCTACTATTTTTTGTTAGAAAAACGTGATGAGCGCGTGGCTCGTGCATGGTGGGAAAAAATTGATGCACTGTCGGATTAAATTATTCAAAAAAATCCGTAATCGTGAACTGTTTTAATTGAATTGCCGCTTTTAACGCAAGCACTTTAGTACAGCACTTTCTATTTTCAGGAGCATTCATGCCATTCATCGGTCTCGGTCTTCACATTTTGGTGGCGTTGTAGTTCGCGGTTCACGCGGTGCGCACCGGCCAGCAAATGTATTGTCTGATTATTTTATTTTCGTTTCCGCTGCTGGGTAGTGTGGTGTATTTTGCGGCGATTTATTTACCCGCATCGCGCATGGATCGTGGAGTGCGCAAGGTCGCGAATGTGGCCGCGAATGGCCTGAGCGCCGAACAGGAAAAAGCGCAGCAGCATTGGAGTAAACATACGCGATCACTACATCAGCCGCTGATGCGGCGAGTGGATGCGGCAATTTCTGAAGCACGGAAATAGGCAGCGGATTGCTATTACGTTACTTTCACGCAAACAAGATGAATCACTAAATCCCAGTCAATGTCTGCCGCTAATGAATTGCCTTTGCCATCGAACGACGCATAGATAACCCAGCCCGCGCCGTCGTTTTTGGGCTTCGATAAAATGAGGCGAAAATCGGCTGGTTCACCGCGCCCTGATTGGGCCGAAAAGCCGGATGAAACGGCTTTTAGTCCAGCCGGACAGGTGGCTTCTGCTTTTTTTACTTTGGTCATATCTGCGCCAGCGTTATTTTCAACAATCGCATAACTGCCGCTGTTAAAAATAATTTTTTGAATCGGCAATATTGAACGTGGTGGCGTTGTGAAAATCCTTTCCCGGCTAATTTGCGCGGATGCGGGGCCCATAACGAGCAGGGCCATCACAATAATTTTCCAATGTTTCATGAATTTATTTCCTTTTGGAGCATGACCGGCTGTGTTGCCTTGGCCACCGAGGCGACACAGCCCGCCGTTCGCCATCCTTCACAAATTTCACTCACGTCATTCGCGACAAACCTGTTTCGGCAAATTTCGAGCCTGCATTCGCCAGGCTTTGTTGCAAATCCGGGCTGAACGTTTCTTTTGCCGCTTGGTTGAATTGCGCGCCCATCACCACCAAATCAATGCCCGTCAGTTCTTGGGCAAACCAATGTGGACGCGGGCCGGGGCCGGGCCAACGCAGTCGAAAACCAGTCCCGCAAAAATCATCCGTAAATCGGGCGACGTGTCCGCCAACGATGATGATCGATTGCTGCGCGCCCTGGCGTGCTGTGCTGTCGGCAATCTCTTGAATCCACTCGGCGCGGCTGGTCAAGGTCTTTGCGACCGCAATTAAAAACGCGTAGCGCGGTGGTAGTGGTTGCGGATTTAATTCCACCGCAGCGAAAGGATTGTGGCCGCCACCAATCGCATCCCAAATTTCAGGATGGCGCGCGAGAATACTCGCGAGGATGGTTTTCCAAGGTTCAGGCTGTGGGCCAAAAATAGAGCCGCTTGAATGCCTCGCAAACATCTGTCCGAAAATATTCATCCGTTCCAGTGCTTGTCGAATAACTGGATCCCACGGCCCCGGCTTCAGGGGATGCTCATCGTCTTCGCGTCCACCGTTGCCGCTGGCAGTTGCGCTGATGATCGAGAATAACTTGTCGGTGCTGATCTGAAACGAGGCAGTTTTGCTTAGTGCAATATCCATTTCGTTCACTCCTTAGCGGGTTGGCTGGATTTAATTCAATGAGGACAGGGCGACTGGCTCGCGTTGGTTTGCACGTGTAATCGCCACCACGGGAAGATTCGCTTCATACGGAAGGCGCCGACTGATAAGTTTCAGCACGGCGAAGCATTACGTTACGCCTGGGTTAGCGCGCTGCATATCCCTCGAACGTGGGATGGCTGAGAAATATTCGCCCCATCCTGCCACCTCAACATAATGAAATATTGAGTCATGTTGTAATGGATTGATCGTAACGCCGACTAATCATCCAGGCATGTTTTTAGGAGAAACCAGTGAATACATTAGCGATTGAGACGATTCAAACGAGTAAGCCGATCCACCCCGCGTGGATGCGTGTCGCGCACTGGCTGAACGCAATTGCAGTCGTCATCATGGTGATGAGCGGCTGGAAAATCTACAACGCCGCGCCGATATTTGAGAGCATCGAATTTCCAAATTCCATCACCCTGGGCGATTGGTTGGGGGGCGCGTTGCAATGGCACTTTGCCGCCATGTGGCTGCTGGCGATCAACGGCCTGTTCTATCTTGTCATGAACATCAGCACTGGGCGCCTGCGTGCCAAATTGCTGCCGGTGCGCGTCTCCGAGCTGTTCGCCGACATGAAGGCCGCGTTGACCGGCAAGCTGGTGCATGCCGACCCGCGCCACTACAACGCGGTGCAGCGGGCGGCGTATTTGTTCGTCACGCTAGACGCGCTGTTGCTGATGCTGTCGGGCCTGGTGATCTGGAAGCCGGTGCAGTTCCCGCTGCTGCACAATCTGATGGGTGGGTTTGAGACGGCGCGCTTCGTCCATTTCTACGCGATGGCGGCGCTGGTGGCGTTTTTTGTGGTGCATGTGGTGATGGTGGCGATCGTGCCGCGCACCTTTATCGCGATGATCCGCGGCAGGTAAGGAGAACAGCATGCTGAAAATCACCAAACGCGAAGCCCATCCCGACGAG
>JANXWW010000380.1 GCA_025350945.1 Burkholderiales bacterium | reverse complement strand
CACGCGATGCGGCGGCAGCTCATTACAAAACTGATAGCGGCCTGGATTCACATCATCAAGCGCGCCCAATAAAATTTCGCCCCCTGCGAACGCAATATCAGTCGGTTTCGCCATCAACTGTTTACGCGTCGGCACCTCAATCGGCAGCGGCAAATTAAGTGCCACCAAGGTCATCGCAATCGCTTCAGCGTGCATGTTTTCATGCGCAACGACGAGCTGAAAATGGTGAATATTTTCTGCGCTCGATTGCTGCAAAGCCTTAAGCGTACGATCATGCGAATCACGCATAAACGCGAAGCACATATCACGCGATGGATACTGATTCGTCCAGCGGGATCGATGCGCGACATGGCGCGAATCGAATAGCGCGTCCGCATCGGCGAAGCACGATTTGGTCTCGTCCGCATCACGGCCAGGCAAACGAACTGCAAAATATTCCTGAAACCACGCAATATGCGAAAGCTCCCACAGCGGCGGGTTGATATTGACACCGTAAGGCACATTCGCGGGCACCCAGAATGCTTCCGGCAAATCGCGGTAAAGTGCATATGTGGTTTCGCGTTGCGAAATAAGAGCCTCGCGAATTTCACTTTTCAATACCGTCAAGTTATCAATTTCCACACCAGCCTGCATCTTTCAAATCCATTTATATAAATACCACGCATGGCTACACTCGTTCGCACGCTTACTCGTACGCTTGTTCGTATCGTCACACCTGCGCTCGCCGATGCCAACAACGGCAATTGGCGCACCGCGCATCGATGGCAAACGCTGCTATCGCCAGAATTTAAAGTGATTGTACAAGGCGACTGGAATGGTGAAAGTTGTGATATTTTAATCGCACTTCATGCGCGTCGTAGTGCGGCCTCAATTGTTCGTTTTCGTGAATCACATCCAACCAAACCTCTTATCGTGGTGCTGACTGGAACGGACTTATATCGCGACCTTACAACCTCTGATGAAGCTCGCCAGTCCTTGGCCTTGGCAGATTCGCTAATCGTGTTGCAAGAAGATGCAATTCAGTTTGTTCCACTTGAATATCGCAAAAAAACACACGTTGTTTACCAATCTGCAAAGCAACTCACACCTGCCATAAAACCAAAACGTAAATTAAATTGCGTTGTGGTAGGACATTTGCGCGACGAAAAAGATCCTGCGATTATTTTTCGCGCAGTTGAAAAATTAAACGTAAATGATTACATCCATATTCTGCATATTGGCGCACCGCTCGGTGAATCACTCGCCGCAACAGCGAAAAAACTTTCGGCGCAAAATAAACACTATCATTGGTCAGGTGCGATGGCGCACGGGCTAACGCGCGCGGCAATCAAGCATGCGCATCTGTTGATTCATCCTTCAATCATGGAAGGCGGTGCGAATGTGATTGTGGAGGCGCTGACGTCCGGCACGCCGGTGATCGCCTCAAAAATGTCGGGCAATGTAGGCATGCTCGGACAAAACTACGAGGGCTATTTCCCGGTTGGCGATGAAACAACGCTGGTCGTGCTCTTGAAAAGATGCGCGGATGATACCAACTTCATGTCTCGTCTCGCCAACGCTTGTCAAGCGCGTGCAAAATTGTTTTTGCCCGGAACCGAGCGTGATTCATTGCGCAATATTGTGAACCAATTACTGATGTCCGCAAATTAAGCTGAAACCAAACATCATTCGAGCGCGTAGAATATTTCCAAGTTATTGTCTTACCCACTGGAGAACACCATGAACGCCCCCAACGAAATCAAAAATATTCCGCGCTTGACCTCACTCTCACATGGCGGCGGCTGCGGTTGCAAAATCGCACCCGCGATTTTGCAGCAGATTATTTCCAAATCCGGCAATCCGCTGATCCCGAAAGAATTATTGGTCGGTATTGAAACCTCCGACGATGCAGCGGTCTATCAAATCAACGAAACGCAAGCCATTGTTGCGACCACTGATTTCTTTATGCCGATTGTGGATGATCCGTATGACTTCGGGCGCATCGCCGCGACTAACGCGATTTCGGATGTGTACGCGATGGGCGGCACACCGCTGTTTGCATTGGCACTCGTTGGCATGCCAATCAACACGCTGCCGCTCGATCAAATCAAATTGATTCTCGACGGCGGTGAATCGATTTGTCGCGAAGCGGGTATTCCGATTGCGGGCGGCCACACGATTGATTCGGTGGAAGCCATTTACGGACTCGTCGCCATCGGTATCGTGAATCCGAAAAACCTGAAACGTAACGCCGGTGCCAAGCCGGGCGATAAATTAATTTTGAGCAAGCCGATTGGTGTCGGCGTGTTATCAGCCGCGCTGAAAAAAGAGCAACTGAGCGCGGAAGGTTACGCCGCGATGATTGCATCAACCACCAAGCTCAACAAACCCGGCATCAAACTCGGCACCCTGCCCGGCGTGCGCGCGCTAACCGACGTAACCGGCTTTGCGCTGCTCGGTCATTTGCTGGAACTGTGCAAAGGCTCCAAGACGGGTGCCACCATCCACTTCGATAAATTGCCGCTGATTCCGAATGTGCTGCAAATGGCGAGGGATGGTTTTGTCACGGGCGCATCGGGCCGCAATTGGGATGGCTATGGCCACGATGTGTCATTCGACAAAAAATTCGGCCAGGAGCATCGCGATTTATTGACTGATCCACAAACGTCCGGCGGATTGCTCGTCGCATGTGATCCAGCGGTGGTCGATGAAGTGCTGGCGATTTTTAAGGCGGATGGATTTGATCATGCTGCGGTGATTGGCGAAGTTACTGAAGGTGCGCCACGGATTACGGTTAGCTAGATATGAAACGTATTTATTGGCGGGCGTATTGAGCCATTTTTGCTCGAAGATGCCCGTCAATGCTAGTGTTTTATTATTTGTTATAACAATGAATTTACGGCGCGCATTCCATTATCGACGACTATTATTCATCGTCACCACATGAGAAATGCCCATGAATCCGACTGAACAAAAGCACGTCATTCACTCACCGCGACACGAATTGCACGCGCTGCAGGATCGTTTTACGGCTGTCCGCGACGTAACCGAAAAACTTGCCGCACCGCTCGCGCCCGAAGACTGCAATCTACAGTCGATGCCCGATGCGAGCCCGATCAAATGGCATCTGGCGCACACCAGTTGGTTTTTTGAGACGTTTATTCTTGAACGATTCGAGCCAGCATTCAAGCCGTTTCACCCTGCGTTTCGCGTGCTGTTTAATTCGTACTACAACGGCATTGGCGACAAGCATCCACGCCACGAACGCGGTCTGATTTCGCGTCCTGATCTGGCGATGGTCATCGAGTATCGCCACAACATTACCAGGCGCATTACAAATCTCATTGAGGCGCTGGCTGATTCGGATAAAACTTTTACCGAGCTCATGTGGCTCGGCTGCAATCACGAAGAGCAGCATCAGGAATTGATTCTCACCGATCTCAAACACCTGCTCGCAAAAAATCCGCTGAAGCCCGCGTATCAAGCGCGCTGGCCGCTCACGGGCGTTGAAGTGAAGAAGCCACGCTGGCATCGCCATGAAGGTGGTTTGATCGAAATCGGCAGCACCAATAATGAATTCTGTTTTGACAATGAAACGCCACGTCATCGCGTTTTTTTGGAGCCGTTCGAACTCGCCTCACATCCCGTCACACATGGCGATTTTGCGGACTTTATTGCTGATGGCGGTTATCGTCGGCCAGAATTGTGGTTGTCGCTCGGCTGGGAATGGGTGAATGCAAATAAAATTACGGCACCGCTGTATTGGGAAAAACATAACGATGATTGGACCACTTTTACACTGCACGGCATGGTCAACATTGATGCTAATACACCGATCTGTCACATCAGTTTTTTTGAGGCGGATGCGTATGCACGCTGGTATGGCGCGCGCTTGCCAACCGAGGCCGAATGGGAGCATGCCGCAACATGCGCAACTGAGCGAGCTATCATCAACGGCAATTTTCTCGACAGCCACGTGCTGCATCCATTGAGCCTTCGCGAAACCGCGTCATCTAATCATCCACAACAATTATTCGGCGATGTATGGGAATGGACATCAAGCGCATATCTCGGTTATCCCGGCTATCAGGCAGAAGCAGGCGCGGTCGGCGAATACAACGGCAAATTTATGTGCAATCAGTTTGTCCTGCGCGGCGGCTCATGCGCCACGCCAAAGCAACACATCCGCGCCACGTACCGCAATTTTTTCCCACCCGATGCGCGCTGGCAATTTAGTGGTTTGCGGCTGGCTCGCAGTGTTGCGTAAACTCTAAGGGTTTGTTGAAATTCGATTTCTTTGGGGCTGACGAAATTCATGGCCTCCTAGAACGCTTCACAGTCGATTTGTTTTGCACAGTTGGTTTTCTATAAGGCTGAATTTTCGTTTTTGTGCAGCTAAAAATCGAATTTCAACAAGTCCCTAGAGAATGGCTTTGACCGCAGGTCAAATTGAATTTCGCTTCGTGCTACACTGTTGCATCTACATTCAGTTCTTTTTTGCGGCGTTTTGATTGTCTTGAGGCACACCAACCGTAATTTTTATCGCTTGCTCATTCGCGCGATGCCGCTGATAGTCGCCGCGTTAATGATCGTTGCGCAATCGCTGGTCGCGTTTCACAACGTGGCGCATGCGAACAAAAATACACTCGCGGCGAACGTGGATTGCATTGATGTTCAAGATGCTATCAATAGCGTCTACGTATCGAAGTCAGTCAGCGGCACGCAAACCAGGTTTTGGAATGCGTTGTTTGGTCATGCGGCCGATGGTGCAGATAGCGCGGCTGCCTGCGTTGCGTGGGATGCAGCCGTTGCTACTGCAACGCTACTTGATAGTGCAAGTCCGCTACCCGCTTCAGTCGTTTATAGCGTCGCTACATCAGCGCCCGTCACCTGTACTCCCGAACTCACCGATCTCCTCGGTCTTGCCCTCGCCCGCGCGCCCCCACGCGGCTAAACACAAATATCATCGCACCGCTTCGTCGCGCGGCACCATCGCGCAGGCGCTCAATTTTGTGTTTCGCTTTTGCGCACGCGCGCAATGGTTCCGAGGAAAAAATCATGGCTTCATCACGCTTGTTTGTTTTTAAATTAACGGCGATTGCTATCGCTGTTTCTTCTGCAACTTCAGCATCAATCGTCGTAAATGCGCAAACACCGGCATCGGTGGCACCACAAAAAATCGATGAAATTGTAATCATCGGCAATCCACTCGATGCACGCGATGTCGTCGCACCGGTTTCAACTTTGTCGGGCACTGATTTGCTGTTGAAAAGAGGCAGCACGCTCGGCGATACGCTAAACAACCTGCCTGGTGTTTCACAAAGCTGGTTCGGGCCAAATGCGTCACGGCCGGTGATTCGCGGCCTGGATGGAGACCGCATTCGCATCTTGAATAATCTCGGCTCGTCGCTCGATGCCTCCTCATTGAGCAATGACCACAATCCATCAATCGATCCACTGGTGGTCGAAAAAGTCGAAGTATTGCGCGGGCCTGCCGCGCTGTTGTACGGCGGTGCTGCGATTGGTGGCGTGGTCAATATTGTTGATAACCGCATCCCGCGCAGCGCCGTCACGGGTGTGAGTGGCTCGGTGGAAACGCGTTTTGGCGGTGCTGAGCGCGAGCGTGGCACCTCAGCCGTGGCGGAATTCGGCGGCGGCGGATTTGCGCTTCACGTGGATGGTTTTACGCGCGATACCGATGATTACAAAGTGCCCGTCAGCGCTGGCCTGGGCATGGATAACGGCAACCACATCGTCAATTCTGCATCGCAGGCAAAAGGCAGTGCGGTCGGCGCATCGTATCAATTTGACAAAGGTTATGTGGGCGCGATGCATTCCGAATACAAAACCATTTACGGCACCGTCGCCGAAGAAGCGGTGCGTATTGATATGCACCAAAAGCGTGATTCGGTGGAGGCAAATTTTCGCGGATTGAATGGCTTGATCACGGGCGTTTTTGCGAAGTTCAACCAGTCCGATTACGAGCACACCGAAAAAGATGACGGTGTGCCGCAGACAACATTCAAAAATAAGGGCAATGATTTCCGGCTGGAAGTGAAGCACGCCAAAATCGGTGGCTTACAAGGTGTAGTTGGTTTACAAACTGAGCAATTTGATTTTTCTGCCTTGGGTGCTGAAGCGTTTGTGCCGCGCACCCGCACCGAGAGTCAGGCAGTATTTGCATTCGAAGAGCTGGCCACGGGGCCGTGGAAGTTTCAATTTGGCGGGCGAATCGAAAAAAATAAAATCAAAAGCGATGGTGAGGCGGGTTCTGGCTCACTTGCCAACACAGTGCGTTTCGGCGAAGGCCGTACCCGCGCCTTCACG
>JANXWW010000366.1 GCA_025350945.1 Burkholderiales bacterium | reverse complement strand
CGCCACGCTTGTGGTCACACCAAAATTCGGGCCACTGTTGATATCGGCGGACGGATAAGCGTTGTAGCGAATCACGCGATCCGGCCCGAAACTGTCGCTCACATTCATCACGCTGCCGAGCGGCACCATTTGCCCTTGTGCATTGCGTGTTTTGAGTTTGGCGATGTCTTCAGCTTTGGATCGTGCACTGGCTTCGGCTTGCGCGACCACCTGATACGTGCGGCCAAAACGATTGAAATCATTGACGTAAAGCGAGCCCAGATAAATTTGCATCGTTTCAAAAATATCGGTGACGGCCACGCCCTGACGTTTCGCTTTTGCGCGATCTACGTCGGCAAACAACTGTGGCACATTAACCTGAAATCCGGAGAAGGTGCTGTACGGATTGATCGCTGGGTTTTGCCGTGCTTTATTCATCACATCTTGCGTGGTTTTATAAAGCTCGGCATAGCCCAAATCGCCGCGATCTTCCAGCATCAATCTAAAGCCGCCAATCGTGCCCAAACCATTCACGGGCGGCGGTGGAAAGACGGCGATATAGGCATCTTTCACCGCACCAAATTGCTGGTTTAATGCGCCCGCAATTTCATTGCCGCTCAAGCCTTTTCCTTTACGGTCTTTGAAATCGGTCAGCCCAAAAAACACCACGCCAGCATTGGGAGAATTGGTGAAACCGTTAATCGATAATCCGGGAAACGCCACCGAATCTTTCACACCCGGATGCTTTAACGCGATCTCTGACATGCGGCGAATGACGTCTTCACTTCGATCCAGACTGGCCGCATCCGGTAATTGCGCAAAGCCCACCAGATATTGTTTATCCTGACCCGGCACAAAGCCTGCTGGCACCAGTTTGAATACGCCGACGGTTGTAACGATCAACACCAAGTACACACCCATGGCAACCGTTTTACGATTCAAAATACCGGCCACGCCACGCCCGTAGCGGGCAGATTCGCGCTTGAAAAATCGGTTGAACGGACGAAAAATCCAGTCGAACGCGCCATCAAGCAATCGCTGAAAACGATCCTTTGGCTGATCGTGACCTTTGAGCAAAACCGCCGCGAGTGCGGGCGAAAGTGTCAGCGAATTGATCGCAGAAATCACAGTCGAGATCGCAATGGTTAACGCAAACTGTTTATAAAATTGTCCCGACAAACCAGAGATAAATGCGATCGGCACAAACACTGAGGTGAGCACGAGTGCGATGGCAATAATCGGCCCGCTTACTTCACGCATGGCTTGATAGGTCGCGTCTTTCGGTGTTAAACCCGCCTCGATATTGCGCTCCACGTTTTCCACCACCACGATCGCATCGTCCACCACAATGCCGATGGCAAGTACTAAGCCAAATAGCGACAGCGCGTTAATCGAGAAACCAAGCAGCAGCAACAAACCAAATGTCCCGACCACGGAGACAGGTACGGCGATGAGCGGAATAATCGAGGCGCGCCAGGTTTGTAAAAACAGAATCACCACCAACACCACCAGTAACACTGCCTCCAGCAAGGTCACGATCACTTCCTTGATTGAGTCACGTACAAACGTGGTGGGGTCATAGACGATGGAATATTCCACACCTTGCGGGAAATTTTTCTTGAGAATTTCCATCGCAGCGCGTACATCGGTCGATAGCTGGATCGCGTTCGAACCCGGTGCCTGGAAAATAGGGATCGCCACGGCTGGTTTATTGTTCAGCAAGCTGCGCAGCGCGTAATCGCCGGAACCCAATTCGAGTCGTGCGATATCTTTAAGCCGCGTGACCGCACCATCGTTGCTGACCTGCACGATAATCTCGCCGAATTGCTCTTCAGTTACCATCCGGCCCGCTGCGGTTACGGTGAGCTGAAAATCAACGCCTTTTGTCGGCGGTGCGCCAATCGTGCCGGCAGCGACCTGCAAATTTTGTTCGCGGATCGAGCGCACCACATCACTCGCCGTCAGATTGCGCGCGGCCACGCGGGCCGGGTCGAGCCACACGCGCATCGCATAATCGCCAGAACCGAACAGCAGCACTTGGCCTACGCCCTGAATGCGCGCGAGTGTATCTTTCACATTCAGCACCGCATAGTTGCGCAGATAAGTGTCGTCATAGCGTCCATCCGGCGACAACAAATGCACCACCATCGTCAGATCAGGCGAGGACTTCACCGTGGTTACACCGACGCGGCGAACCTCTTCAGGCAGCCTCGGCAGCGCTTGCGATACGCGGTTTTGCACCTGCACCTGCGCGGTATCGACATTGGTGCCGAGCTTGAAGGTGACGGTTAAACTCATCACACCATCGGGCGTGGCTTGTGAAGACATGTAGAGCATGTTTTCAACACCGTTGATTTGCTCTTCCAAAGGTGCTGCCACGGTTTCCGCAATCACCGCAGGGTTAGCACCAGGATATGCGGCGCGCACCACCACCGAGGGCGGCACGACTTCGGGATATTCAGAAATCGGCAGGCGAAAAATCGCCAGCAAACCGCCGATAAAAATCAGTATTGATAACACGGCGGCGAAAATTGGCCGGTCAACAAAAAATCGGGAGAAGTTCATATCAATTGTCCGTTTGGATTATTTGGCGATGGACGGTTTGCTTGCTGCCGCTGTCGATGCCGATGCCGCAGGTTCCGTCTTTGCTACAGGTTTCGGTTTTTGTTCAGCCGTGGCTACCGCATTCGTACCCACCGGCAGCATCGCTGTTTTTTCCGGCTGTACCTGAATGCCGGGGCGCACACGCTGCAGCCCATTGACGATGATCGATTCGCCCGGCTGTAAGCCTTCTTTCACGACCCGCAATCCATCCACCAGCGGCCCAAGTTTGATCTCGCGATAGTTGGCCTTGTTTTCCTTGTCAACGACCAGCACAAACTTCTTGCTTTGATCCGTGCCGATGGCGCGGTCGGTAATCAACACAGCGTTGTAAGTGCCAGCACTGGCGAGCTTTAATTTTGCGAATACACCGGGCGTAAATAACCGATCTTTATTATCGAACACGGCGCGACCGCGAATCGTGCCGGTGCGGGCATCCAGGCGATTGTCAATAAAATCAACGCGGCCCTGATGCGGATAATTGTTTTCGTTATTGAGGCCCAATGAGATCAGATTTTTACCAGCACCTGCACCTGCATCGCTGCTGGTTTTACGCAGTGATTCATATTTCAACAACTGTTGCTCATCGATATCGAAATAGACATGGATCGGATCTTGCGAGGCAATGGTGGTGAGCATCGTGGTGCCAGGCGTAACCAGATTGCCGACAGTCACTTCAGCGCGTGAAATACGGCCGCTGATCGGCGCGCGAATCGCGGCATATTCCGTGTTTAGTCTGGCGCTGGTGAGTGCGGCGCGTGCGGCTTTACCGGCCGATTCCTGATCCTTGAGTGTGGCCGTGCGCTGATCAAATTCCTGTTGCGAAATGGCGGTGGCTGCCAATAATTTTTCAGCACGCGTGACTTCCGCCCGCGCCAGTTCACGTGATGTTTCCGCGCGCTTTAAATCGGCATCGGCCTTGGCGGCATCGGCTTCATAAGGGCGTGGATCAATAGTGAATAGCAGATCACCTTTTTTGACCAGGCTGCCCGCCTGAAAATGCACCTTGGTCAAATAACCGGCGACGCGCGGACGCACCTCGACAAAATCAGTTGCCTCGAAGCGACCTGAAAACTCATCGCCATCGCTGACTTCTTTTTGCATCACCGTGGCCACACTCACGGTTGGTGCGGGCGGTGCGCCACCAAGTGCGCCGCCGCCTTCAGCGTTGCCTTTGCCGCAGGCGTTCAGCAACAACAGTGTGGCGAGAGTAGCGATGCTTGCTAGGCCACGGCGGTGACTGAAAAGTTTATTGCGAAATAGTGTGCTCATGTTTTCCTCTAAAACAAAAAATATTCGAAGCAGGTTTGAAACTAAAAAAAAGAAATACAAACCGTGGTGCGCGCGCATGCTGCGTCGTTAAATACGAATCTCACCTGGTTTTAAAACCAGGCTGCCCACGACCCCGCCGTGGTTCAGCATCGCCAAGGCATTCACCAATTCATCTGGCGACAGCACCTGACCAACCACGGGTTGATATCTGCGTGTGGCCAGCGCTTCACTGATGACGCGTGCCATCTGCGGTACGTCGGTCAATTCAGCATTTTCCAAATCCTGGCCTGATACAAATTTCACGTGAATTTTCTTTTCGGCAAATCTGGCCATTGCATCCGCAAACGCAAACTGTGTTTCTGAGGCGGCGTTGCCTTTCATCAGGCACGTTACCAAGCATCCGCCCGGTGCCAGCAAGTCTAGATTCAGTGCGGCGTTTTCGAGAAACGCACCGTCAAGCACGGCGCTGATTCCAGCCTTTGTAGTACCTTTGGCTCCGTCCTTGCTGATCCAATCGCGCAAGGTCGGCGCAATATCTCGTGACCGCGCGAGGCCCACATGCCGCGCGCCTGCGGCCTCAGCGACCCGTTGCTCATGCGGTAAATCGACGGTGGCAATCACATGGGCACCGAGATGCGTGGCAAGTGAGATCGCTGCACTGCCAAAAGGATTTGCTGCACCGTGAATTAATAGCCGACCGCCGCGCTGAACGCCGGACATTTCGACCGCATACAAGGCCATCAGACCCGAATCGCCCAGCGTGGCTGCTTGTTCGAGCGTAATGCCGAGCGATAATTTGAATACTTTGGCCGGATTAAGCAGTACACGTTTTACGTCTGGTTGAAGCGACACCGGCATTCTTGACCAGACTTCATCGCCGCGCCTGAATTTTTGTTGTGCGGTCGCGACATCGCGCGCCACCAGCCCGGCAATGCCAACACCGATTTGTATTTGTGTGTCGCTGCGATGAGCGCTGCGTTCGTTACGAACATCGTCCAGCGCAAATGGACACAGCGCCACGGCCTCGACGTTGATCTCGACGCAGGGTGCCACGTTAATTGGTTTCGCTGAGGTTATGTTTTGGGATGCCATGTGTTTCAGATGATAAGGTTCGTCGATGAGCTAGGTGGATCAATTGCTGCGTTAGGTCGATTGCTGCATTGCGACAACTATAGTAATCATTACATCAAATGATTAGTCCAAAATAGCTACAATCACTATCAATCAAAAGTTAATAATCAAATAGGATTATGAAAAGTCTTCCTGGCATTCTTTCTTTCATTAAAACGGTCGACACCGGCAGCTTTACGCGCGCGGCACGCATGCTCGATATTTCACCCGCTGCTGTGTCAAAAAACGTGGCAAGACTGGAAGATCATTTGGCGACGCGGCTGCTCAATCGCACCACGCGCAGCTTGTCAATGACCGAGGACGGTCAGCTTTTTTTTGACCGCTGTCGCGGTGCGGTGCGCGATCTGGAGTCCGCCGATCAGGCGCTGCTTGAACATCGCAGTACGCCAATGGGTTTGCTGCGGGTGTCGTGTTCAGTGACCGTGGGGAAGGCGGTGATTTTGCCGTTGCTGCCCGCGTTTTTGGCGAAATACCCGCAGATCCAAATTGAACTTGTGCTTGATGACCGGTTTGCTGATTTGGTGGCGGACCGCTTCGACATGGCGCTACGCGGCGGGCGCTTGCCCAATAGCGGGATGGTCGCGCGCAAAATTTTCAGTTTCAATGTTGCGCCCTACGCGGCACATTCCTATTTGAAACGATTTGGAGAGCCGAAAACTGTGGACGACCTGGTTCACCACAATTGCCTGCAATTTCGGCTCGTCAATAACAACACGCTGCTCGAATGGGAACTGGAATCGAGCGACAAGGAAACCCGCGCCATTAGCACCAGCGGAAATTTGATTCTCAATGACGCGAGTGCAATTGTGAGTATGTGCGCGGCTGGTTTGGGCGTAGCGTTACTGGCGGATTTTCTGATCGACGCGGATATTCTCGGGCACCAGCTAAAAAGGATTCTTCCCGACTATGCGCGACCACCATTGTCGGTTTATGCCTGCTACCCCAGCCGCAAACACGCCCCGCTGAAGACGCGGGTGTTTGTTGATTATTTGGCGAGCACGTTGAAAACAGTATCTCGGAAATGACATGAGCGGCTGAGGCTGCCAGCTTCATAAAAACCAAACGCCTTATTTAGTGTGCATTTCCAAAGCATAAATGCCTCAAACTGCCTGTGGATATTAGACTTGCCTTATGAGTTCCTCGAAAATAAAAAACTTGTCGTTTCCGCGCATGCGGGAACCTAAGTTCGTTGTGAAAGTGCCCAGCTTAGTAGCAAGAGGCAAGCCCCCAAAGCATTGCCAATGTTGGGCTTGATCTAACCAGCCTACCAACCGTGCTAAATATGATATTGCAAGACCTGAACATCCCGCTAGGATTTTCAAGTGTTTTTTGATCGATCTTCGTAAGTTCGGTTGCTTTTGACGAGTGCCCAGATCACGCGCACCATCTGCCGCCCCAAGGCACGTACCGCTTGATTGTGTTGTTTGCCTTCCGCACGTTTCTTGTCGTAATAAGCTTTTGATGACGCCACCTGCGGAATATGCCGTGCAACGGCCACCATCATCGCCGCTTTGGCGCGCGTGTTGACCTGCCGTGGTGTGCGTGATCCACTCTTCTTACCTGAGCTATTGTCCAGCGCCGCCATGCCAACATAAAGCGCTAGCCCCGCCTCGGATTCAAACCGCGCCGTCGTCCCAATCTCACCGGCCAAC
>JANXWW010000214.1 GCA_025350945.1 Burkholderiales bacterium | reverse complement strand
TGGTGGGAAGGTGGTCCTGAGCTTGATCTCTTCGTCAATATGAAGCAGTGGGAAGCGCTGCCGCCGGAATACAAGGCGATTCTGGAGGCGGCATGCTACGAAGCCAACGCAGACATGCTCGCGAAATACGATGCCTTGAACCCCGCCGCGCTGCGCCGTTTGGTAGGCCAAGGCGTGCAGCTAAAAGCCTTCAGCCGCGACATCATGAACGCATGTTATGCCGCCGCAAACGAGGTATACGCGGAAGAGTCGGAAAAGAATCCAAAGTTCAAGAAAGTGTACGACTCATGGAAAAAATTCCGTGATGATCAAATTCTCTGGTTCCGTGTTGCGGAGCAAAACTTTGATAACTTCATGGCGACAGCAGATCAAGTAAAAGCACCACCACCAGCAAAGAAATAAATTCAAAGAACAGCAAAACAAAACGCCCCAAACGGGGCGTTTTGTTTCACTCCACTTCACAATCTAATAGTTAATTAATTCGTGAACCGTAGGATGGGTGGAGCGCTTTTCAGCGATACCTCTCCTACAGCCATCCTACTTTCCTTTCAGCGCTTTCTCAATATCTTCAGCTGCTTTTTCGTCCAGCGTTTTTGCTTTGGTTGCCGGGGCTTTTGCGTACGCTTTTGATTCAGTTTTGCCCGCGGCCTTCACAATTTCTTTGGGCGTTTCTCTGGGCGTTTCTATGGGCGTTTCTTTATCGCTCTGGGGCGCACCCAGCGCCTTCATAATGTCATCAACAGGTTCTTCAGCTTTCGGTGCATCCGGTTTTGCAGGTGCGGCACCGCCCAGCGACTTCATCAAATCAGTATTGCCCGCATCATCAGTCTTTTGCTGATCCACTTCGGTCGGGGCGGGGCCGAGGTTGTAATCCAGTTTGGCGGGATCAATCAGTTTGACTTCATCTTTATAGACCATCACCATTTGCGGAAACGCAATAACCAAACCGACCATAATGAGTTGAATCAACACAAACGGCACAGCACCCCAATAAATTTGCCCGGTCGTCACGGGTGCCGTCATCTTTTTGGTGACGCGATCAATGTATTCTTTTGCCGGTGCGACGCTGCGCAAATAGAACAATGCAAAGCCGAATGGTGGATGCATGAATGAGGTCTGCATGTTTACCGCCAGCAGCACACCAAACCAGATTAAATCGATACCAAGTTTATCGGCGGCAGGACCCAGCAGCGGCACGATGATGAACGCAAGCTCGAAATAATCCAGAAAGAAGGCCAGCACGAAGACCAGGATATTAACAACGATCAAAAAGCCAACTTGGCCGCCCGGTAAACCGACCAATAATTCTTCGACCCAAACGTGACCATTAACACCATAGAAAGTCAGGCTAAAAATACGTGCGCCGACGAGAATAAATACTACGAATGCCGTCAGCTTGGCGGTGGAATCCATTGCCTGACGAAGCAATTTGAAATTGAGGCGCCGACGCATTACCGCCATGATGAGCGCGCCAGTCGCGCCCATTGCCCCGCCTTCAGTCGGCGTTGCCACACCCAGGAAAATGGTGCCCAGCACTAGAAAGATTAAGGCCAGCGGTGGCACCAGCACAAACACTACTTGTTCAGCCAGTCGTGACAGCAAGCCAAATTTTAATTGCCGATTAAGGAGAGCCGCAATAAACGCAAGACCCATACCAACTGACGCTGCCACTACAATGGTTTCATCCAGCGCTTTGCGAGGATAGAAGTGCGCAAAAGCGAGCGCGGCGGCAATGGCGACTGATAAAAGTATGGCAAGTGAAATGACACCACTTTTACCGTTAAGCTCGCGAAACGTGCGCGCCTCAACTGGCAGTGCGGGTACCCAGTTTGGTTTGACCATCGCCACACCAACAATATAAAGCGCATATAAACACGCGAGTATGATGCCGGGAATAAATGCGCCTGCATACATATCACCCACCGATTTGCCAAGCTGATCGGCCATGATGATGAGCACCAGCGATGGCGGGATAATCTGCGCCAGGGTGCCGGATGCCGCAATGACGCCGGAAGCTAAGCGGCGGTCATAGCCGTAGCGCAACATGATTGGCAGCGAAATGAGTCCCATCGAAATAACAGATGCGGCAACCACGCCTGTCGTCGCGGCTAATAGCGCGCCAACAAAAATGACGGCGAACGCCAGACCGCCGCGAATCGGCCCGAACAGTTGACCAATGGTGTCAAGTAAATCTTCGGCCATGCCGCTTCGTTCAAGAATTAAGCCCATAAAGGTGAAAAAAGGAATCGCCAGCAGCGTGTCGTTCGACATCACGCCCCAGATGCGCTCGGGCAGCGCCTGAAACAGTGAAGGTGACAACAGCCCAAGCTCGATACCAAGGAGCCCGAACACAATGCCGCACGCGCCGAGTGCAAACGCAACTGGGTAGCCAAGCAGCAGAAAAACAAACAGCCCGACAAACATCAGCGGTGCCATGTTGTGGATGATGAATTGAGTCATCTGATTTTTATCCTGTGCTTTTTTTGTATTTTAAATGCTGGCAGCGATTACGAGGCTGCGCTGGCGCGTTTGGCATCGGCCAGATCTTTTTTTCTATCTTTATCTCGCGCTTCCTGAATCGCACGCGCCAAATCTTCTTCGGCAGTTGGCCCACCGGCATCCAGCGCTGGATCGGCAATCAAGCCCTGAATAATGGCGATGCGTTTGATGAGTTCCGAGAATCCTTGCAATACCAGCAGGAAAAATCCAACCGGCAATAACAGCCGTGCAGGCCAGACTATCAACCCGCCCGCGTTGGATGACACTTCCTTGTTCATGAAGGCGTTCATAAATACCGGCCATGACAAATACAGAATCAGTATTGCCATCGGCAGCAGGAAAAATAGTGTGCCAAAAACATCGATATACAACTGAGTGCGGCGTGACCAGCGCGAATAAATCACGTCAATTCGCACGTGCGCGCTATGCAATAACGCATAGCCCCCGCAAAGCAGGAAGACAGCCGAGAATAAATACCACTGCAATTCGAGCCAGGCATTGGAGCTGGTGTCGAACAAATAACGAACGGTCGCATTGCCGGAGCTGACGAGAACGGCGATCAGCGTTAACCAATAAGCGAGGTGGCCAATGCGATTGTTCAACCCATCGATTAACCTAGAAATGCTCAATAAGCCTTGCACAAGGATCTCCTCTGGCCAGCTATTGCGACTGTGATGCGAGTAAGCTTCGGCAATGTGGCGCTTCTGATGATTTGATGGACGACTTGAGTGATACGCACACTATGTTGAATCAGGCACAGTGTTTTTTACGTGTTTTTGCGCGTTATTTAATTTAGCCAGTAAATTATAACGGCTTTCTCGCCCATCACCGGCAAGAGCGCGTACTCGTCAGATGATAAAAATCTCCACACGACGGCTTAGCTGGCGTGCGTTCATGCTGTCATCGCCTGATATTGAGTCTGACACACTTTGGGTTGACACATCGATTTGCCCGGCATTGATGCCCAGCATGATCAGTTCATCGCGAATCGATTCTGCACGTTGCGTTGCTAACCGCAAATTCATCTCACTTGCGCCTCGACGATCAGTCAAGCCAACCAACATGGCACGCCGCCCACCTTTTTTGAGTACCTCACTCACTTTTTTAAGATAAGCGCTCACGGCTGAATTCGGATGGCGGATCACTTTGCTGATCGGGAATAAAATGGGTATCGGCTTAACGGATGTCGCGATATTTTTATGCGGTGACGCCATTGGCACATCCGCAAAACTTAACGCGGCAAACGGTGCCATTTTCTTGGTGACCTCCATAAACCCATCATCGACCACCAGCGCAGACGAGAGCCTGATTCGGTTGCTTGAGATGGAGGGTGCAAACAAGGCGGCGGCTTTTGCAGCACGAACAAGTCCTAAATTCGGGACAGGCTTTCCTGCCGCTTGCTGTTCAGCAGATGAATAGAGACCCGTGATTTCTATTGCATTGCCACGCTGCAATTTCGCCAGCTTTGTTTTTTTAAATTGATCGAATTTGCGCCCGATGATTGGCTCAGCATCCGACCATTTAAACGTAATCGCGTCTTGCAAATTGGTTGCGGCAGATGAAGTGCAAGCAGTAGAAAAGACAACCCACACGAAAATGCCGGCAAATAT
>JANXWW010000322.1 GCA_025350945.1 Burkholderiales bacterium | reverse complement strand
AGCCACGTTCAATTTTCGTAATGCGTTTATCAATAATTTCAATCGTACGCTCAGCCAATATTTCCAGTGTGCGTACATCAATCATGCGGCCGCAATGCAGCAACGTGGTCGCTGAATTTGCGAATGTCGACATTGAGATGGACACTAAGCAAACCGAAATCAGCAAAAGAATTCGCACGATATTCCCCTTGATAGTGGATGAATTTATTGTTGTGGAATGCGGCAAATACCGCTTTATGAATAAGCAGTGTAGCGGATTACTAAAAATTAAAACCCTAGTACCGTCGGGCATTTCAAGGCATTTATGCTCCAAATCCCGCACCAGTTCTAGGGTTTCTTTTTAAAAATGATCACATGCTGCCACGGCAACGTACTCGCTGTACGTTCCCACGTGAGCTGATGCATGAGCGCTTCGCGCTTCACCTGCGCCTCGGTCATCTTGTGAACTTCCTTGATCGGCACGCGCTGATCTTCCGCACGGTATTCCACAAACACCACCCTGCCCTCGGGCTTTAATGCAGCAATAATTGATGTCATTACTTCATGCGGAAATTCGAGCTCGTGATACACATCCACCATGATCGCGAGATCAATTGATTGCGGTGAAAGTTTCACGTCATTCACACTACTCAACACCGGTTTGATATTTGCAAATTCAGGTTTTGCTGCGGCATCTTTTAGCATCGCCACCATTTGCGGCTGCACGTCCACTGCATAAACAGTGCCGCTTGAGCCGACTGCTTTCGCCATCAAGCGCGAGTAATATCCTGTACCCGCACCAATGTCGGCCACCGTCATCCCAGCTTTCAAATCAAGCTCTGGCAACAACAAATCCGGCCGCTCTTCACGTCCGCGCTCCTCACGCTCCAGCCAGGACGCGCCCTGCCAACCCATCACCCCCGCGATCTCGCGGCCCATATAAATTTTGCCGATGCCATCGGCGCTGGGTTTGGATTTTTTATAGAGACTGGTTGATGATTGATTGGTGTTCGCGCTGGATGTTGCACGGGTAGTGGCGACATCACTACATGCGAATAAAGAGAGCGCTGAAAGTATTATGAATACGATCTGACTAATACTTTGGCATCTGGTCGCAGAAAATTTGAAAGTGAACATAGTCCTTTGCCTGGCAGCCCTAAACAGACGCTGTGAGATGCGCGCGTTACTGACAACCCAACGCTAACAACTCAACACTGACGACTCACCCTGCTATTTAAACAGCAGCACGTTTGCGCGCCATCACGCTTGATCGACGAATCAACTTCCGATCCACCTCTTTGCGAAGCGTCTCATTTATCCGCGACTGATAGCCGCTACCCTGCGACTTGAAGAACTCCAGCACATCGGCGTCCAGACGAATGGACGTCAACACCTTAGTCGGTGCCTCTTGCGGCCCACGGCCACGCCTTAATACCGGCTCACCGAGCATTTCTTCTGTCCACGCAGGATTGTCTGCATCAGAAACTTTAGCCAAGGTTTTCTTTGGCAATTTGACGGTAGTAGCGAGCTTCATGTTTTTCGGCCTTCCGTAAAGAAATCACGTGAGCGCCCGCTGCCCTCTCCGTGTAAACCATCACAACCACTTCACTTTTCAAAAGTCCAAAACAAACCAGACGCGCTTCGCCGTAATCCTGACGTATATCCTCTCGCGTCACCGTGAAGTGATCCCAAATTACATCGCATCCTACAAAGTCAAGCCCGTGCTTTTTTATGTTCAGTTTGCGTTTAGCTTCATTCCATGTGAACATATTTATTGTATCTACAAAATAAATTGGTGTCCAGCAGAATTTTCGTCCCCGCAATCAAGCAAAGAACTTATGCGTAATACTGCCCAAACGGACTAGCCACAAACACCGGTAGCGACACCGATTCCTGTCTTACAAACCCGCTACCTGCCTGTTTGCTTGGTTCCAGCTTTCCATTTGCGAGCAAATCCACCATTGTGCAAATGCCGGAGGCGGTGGTGAGCTGGATGGCGGAGAGTAATTTGCCGCTTACTTTTTTTGCATAGATTTTCTTGGCGTAACTTTCCTGCGCAAGGCGGCCTTCGCGGTTGCCGGTTACCGATACAAATACGAGCACAACATCCTGAAAAGTAATTGGGATCGCGGTTTCCAAAACATCTTTCAATAATTCGCGGCGTTCGGATAATCGCAAATCGTTGACGAGGATTTTCATGATTGCGCAATGGCCGGGATAGCGGACGGTTTTGTAGTTCAAATTCTGCACACGTCCCGCAAGTGATTCGCATAGTGTGCCCAAGCCGCCAGAGGTGTTGAACGCTTCGTAATCCAGGCCGTCCATCGAGAAATGTTCGAGCTCTTCCATCGGTGGGGTTTCTTTTATTTTGCCGTCGATGATCGCTTCACACGGGTTCAAATATTCATTGATGAGGCCATCAGTTGACCACGTCAAATTATATTTGAGCGCATTGGTTGGGTAGATTGGCAATGCACCGACGCGCATATTTACATCTCGCAGTGTTTCAAATTTTTGCGTCAATTCATTCGCCACGACCGAGATAAAGCCCGGTGCCAAGCCACATTGCGGCATAAAAACGGTTGATGCACCTTTCGCGATTTGCTTCACGACTTTGGTGCTTTCCACATCTTCGGTCAAATCAAAATAATGTGCGTTTAAATTGCGGGCGAGCCTGGCTAATTTGGCCGTCAAATAAAATGGGCATGCAGAGATGACGACATTGATACCTTTTAATTTTTCCGTCAAATCATCGTTTGCCACGTCCGCCATCACAATGGTCGCACCGAGCGCTTTCATCGGTGCCAGGCGTTCCGCGTCTTTATCCACGACCGTTAACTTGTATCCGCCAACCGATTGAAATAGCGTGACGATGGCTTCGCCGATTTTCCCTGAGCCGATGAGTGCGACGTGCATCATGATGAGCATTCCTGAAGTTGGTTTCGATGCCTTACTTTAAGTTTTGCTGCGCAAAATTCGTAGCTGCAAAACTGCTATTTGTTCGGGTAAAATTGTACAATTCGTCAAATAATATATACAAAATGCTCAATTCACTCACCAAACCCGAACAAGAACTCCTGAATTTGCTTCGTGCCGACGCACGCGCAAGCATCGCCGACATCGCACGACAGCTTGGCCTCGCCCGCGCCACCGTGCAGGAACGCATTCGCAGACTGGAACAGAAAAAGGTGATTCAGGGTTATACCGTGAGGCTCGATCCCAGCTATAGCCGCAGCCGCGTCACCGCCCATACGCTGCTGCGCGTGGACGCAAAAAAAGCCGAAAAGCTCTACGACGTTTTGCGAAAAATGCCATCGGTGAGCGGCGTATATGCACTATCGGGGGAATTCGATGCGTTGGCGGTATTGCAGGCGGATAGCACGGCCGAACTCGATGAAGCGCTCGATCAACTGGGTCGCCAGGACGCGGTGGAGCGCACGCAGACTTCGATTGTATTGAGTGTGAAATTTGAACGCTAATACTGGAGCGGTTTTTTAGACATAAATGCCCTGAAACGCCCGTTGGTATTAGGGTTTTAATATTAGCTTTTGAAAAAATATGCTGCGAAAAGCCTGCGCGCGTTACAATGGGCAGTTAATTTTTCTCAGTTACCTTATTGATTTGTATTAGAAAGTTGCACCATGTCATTTGCTTCATTAAACCTCATCCCAGAATTACTGCGCGCGGTCGAAGACCAAGGCTATACCGAGCCCAGCCCGATTCAGACACAAGCGATCCCCGCGATTTTGGCGCGCCTCGACATCATGGGCTGCGCACAGACAGGCACCGGCAAGACCGCTAGTTTCACACTGCCGCTGCTGCAAATATTGGCACCCAACGCCAGCAGCAGCCCAAGCCCTGCCCGCCATCCGGTGCGCGCACTGGTGCTCGTGCCCACGCGCGAATTGGCCGCGCAAGTGGAGCAATCGATTCGCACATATGGAAAACATTTGCCGCTGCGCGTCGCCGTCGTTTACGGTGGCATCGATATCAAGCCGCAGATCAAAGCGCTGCAAGCGGGTGTGGAAATTGTGGTGGCGACACCGGGGCGTTTACTCGATCACCTCGAAGGTAAAAGCATCAATTTATCGCAGGTGCAAATGCTCATATTTGATGAAGCGGACCGCATGCTCGACATGGGTTTTATGCCCGCTATCACACGTATCCTGGCGGTGCTGCCGACGTCGCGTCAAAACCTGCTTTTCTCGGCCACCTTCTCGGAAGAAATCAAGCGGCTTGCCAGCAAATTTATGCGCAACCCGACCATGATCGAAGTCGCGCGTCGCAATGCGCCAGCCGAACTCGTCACGCATCAGGCGTATGAGGTTGAAGCATCGCGCAAACATGCGCTGCTCGCGCATTTGATCAAGTCACGGGACATGCAGCAGGCGCTAATTTTTGTCCGCATGAAACGCGATGCAGATCGTCTGACGCGACAGTTGGTGAAAGACGGATTATCTGCAACCGCGATTCATGGCGATCGCACGCAGGGCGAGCGCACCTTAGCACTCGATGAATTCAAAACCGGCAAAACCAAGTTTCTTGTGGCAACCGATGTGGCCGCCCGCGGTATCGATATCGATCAACTGCCGATTGTGATTAATTACGAGTTGCCGAATACGGCCGAAGATTATGTGCACCGCATTGGCCGCACTGGCCGCGCGGGCACGCCGGGCGAGGCGATTTCGCTAGTCAGCCCGGATGAAAAAGAATATCTGGCGGGCATTGAAAAATTGTTGAAACGCGAAATTCCAAGATTGACTGCGCCGGAATTTACAGCGGAAGCAAGAATGCCATCGCGCTCAAGCGCATCACGTGAGCCGCGTGAAAAACACGATGCAGAAAAACCGCGCGGACGCACTCATGGTCTAGGTGCTGGCAGCGGCGAATCTGACATTGAGGCCCGTCGCCCACCGCCGCGTGATGACAAACACGACAAGGATGCCAACCGCATCCGCCCACGCCGACAATTCGATGCGCCCGCCTCGCGCGCACCAACACCCGGCGGCGATTTTGATGTCACCAAGCCCTACGAATCGAAAGCACGAACACCTGCCGAAAACGAAGCAGCTATGGTGACAACCGCCGCCACAAAACATCCACGTGGAAAGTTGCCCAGGCCGACGGCTGCATTGTTTCGTCGCCCCGCTCAGGTAAAGGCTGAAGAATAAAACAATCGCAAACTGCGCACCGGCAATTTTGGTCGCGCAAAAAATGTCCGGCAACTTGTTAGTTGCCGGACAGAATTTGCCTTCCGGCTCTCGGAGGAACGGGAGTGAGGGTTTCGCGAAGCACTGCTTCGCGCTCACGAGCGGCCAGAGCCGCATGCAGGCGGCTTGGCAAATGAATAGTGATGTGAAAAACCGCGCCAGTCTTCAAGATAGGAAACGCACCAGCAATGTCTCCCGCGCAAAAAAATGTCCGGCAACTTGGTAGTTGCCGGACAAACCGCTCTCGGAGGAGAAATTGCCAAAGATTGCTCTTCGGCAACTTATTATTAGCATTTGCCGTGCCAACACCCGCAAAAAAAATTTATTGAAAAAATTCAATGCATTAGCCGCGTCTAATGAATTCGCTGCGCGTGCGAGCGATCAATCCACTGCACCAAGGCTGTACAGCAACTGAGCCTGCGTGCGCTGATTTGGGGCTGTTGGGGCTGTTATGTCTGCCAAGTCTTCAAATACTTCCCTCGAATCGGCCGATAGAAATCGATCACGTGCTTTAAATCCGCTTCGATATTTCCGGACGGATAAAACAGCGGCCCAAACCCGATGACGCGATTTTTGAAATCGAAGTACGCCAATAAAATCGGCGCTTTCGCACCATAGGCGATGTGCAAAAAACCGCTCTTGAAGCCTTTATCCAGCATTCTGGTGCCCTCGGGCGATAGCGCCAATACCATGCGATCCCGCGCGTTGAATGCAGTCACTACATCGCCTACCAAACCATTCTTTGCGCGCCGATCCGCCGGGATGCCGCCAAGCGAGCGCAGCCACGTACCGAACCAGCCGCGAAACAGAGTGTGTTTGCCGATGAACGAGAGCTTGATATCGAGCGACCACAGCCCCATTACGCCGACCACAAAATCCCAATTGGAAGTATGCGGTGCCACGCTGATGAGCACTTTCGGCACGTCCGGTAATTCGCCTTCAAAACGCCAGCCCGAAAGGCGCATCACCAGGCTACCAATCAGTTTGGTGATGACACCATGGCGGCGTGCATAGGAAAGTGGCGCTTCGAATGTCATTATTTTAATTTTTATGAATAAGAAGCATGCTCACAAAACAATATGAGCAAAATCAGACCGAAGCCCCCACCTCGGTCTGCGGATTGCTACCGGCGCTGCAAACTCTCCAGTGCATCGCGCAGTGAATCTTCCGAAAGCGCATTCACCGCACTGGAAATCGCCTGTGCGAGTGGAATTGACGACACCGGCAGCTTGGTCATGTTCATGTTCTCGACAAATTTTGCCGCAGCACCGGCAACGCGCAACAGCGCTTCGCGATCCGCCATCATGATTTCAATTTCGCTGCGCAACATTTGTACGGCGGGGTGATCAGATTGAGTGCTCATTGCTTTTTCTTTCGGAAACTAAAAATATTTAAAGGATTTTAGCCGTTATTCTTCAACGGTAAGTTAATCAATAAATTTTGCGGCTTTATTTTCAGCACATTGTCTTCGGTAATCGCCAAACCAAGATACACCGGTTTGCCCACAAGGTCTGAACGCATGTCACTGTCATCAGTAAAACGCAGTCGAAATAATGAAATCAGGCGCTTTAATCTTGCCTCATCCACATCATTATTTTCGTACAAATCATTCAGGATGAGTGTGGATTCTGCATCCAGCCCCACATGCCAGCGCCAGACTTCGTCATCAATTTTTGGCAGCGCTTCAATACTCACATCCACACCCAAAAAGTGTTTAACCCATCGCCCCAAAAGCCGCGCCAGTGCTTGTTCTCCAGCACGTTCATGAGTGAGATCGAGCAGATACGAATAACGATTTTCACGCAGCCAGTAGAGCTGGGCATTTTCGTGCGACATCACATCCATATTCACGCTTGCCAGTGCGGTGCCCTGCTGCGCGATCAGGCGCCCGACACTGCCGAAACCACCGGTCTCGGCGAACATCTGAATCGTCGCAGCATCAGCCGCCAATATTTGTCCGCCTTCGATTGAAACTCGCTGCGGCCTGAAAAACATTTCGCCTACGCGGACTTCATACGGATCATCAATGCCATCCAGCAGGCCGCGCGTAATCGCATGCGCAGCGAGTTCGAGGAACACTGGCGGCAGATCGATTGAACCCTTGCGGAATGATTGCAAATAAAATCGTTCCAGCGTGACCGCATCGAGCAGCGCTTTACGCAGCTTCAGAAAATAAACGTAATTGCCGCGCGCATCGGCATCTTCAATGGCGATCAATTCTTCAGGCGAAATTTTGCGCAGCGGATCTGCATCGAGCGCGGCGTGTAGAACACGCTCTTGTGGGCCTGATTCCTGAATCGGTGCCAATTCCGGCCGCGCCAAAATAAACCGCAAATAATCCGGCGTCACGCGCAGCCAGCCGTGATCGTTTTTAGTCAGCGTGTCAAAGCCTGAAGCGGTCCAGAAATTTTGCATGGCGCGAGTTTAACCCGCATGGCGACCGCTTTCTGATTTGCTGTGATTCAGAACTTCGTCATAACGTCGCCGCGCAATCGTCGATGTCACAAAAAAACTGACTGACTGAAAATAAACCTGCGTCGGTAAAATAAGGAAATTCGCCCATAGTAATTCTCAATCCCCAATCCAGGAGCGCTGTTTGAGAATTTTTTGGCTCAAACAGCGCTCCTGTACTAGAGTTAGAATCGTAAATATCACCCATAATCGCGATGAGAGAATTTACGTGTTCTCATACCAACGGATGCACGATACCGGCAAATTTCAGCAAATCTGTCATCGCAAATTTACCCGCGCCACCTGCAGACGGCAATGACGGCACCCACGAATTATCCAGCTTCAAATAGCTGGTGGAATCGCCTTCCATCAAGCCGATAAAAACTTCTGTGACAATGCGCCCACCAACATGGCCGAGGCGTTCACCATTGCCAACTTTCTCGGCTTCGCGCAATACATAAAACCACAGCGGCGTACGTTTATCGAGACCATGCACCGCGAGATCGGCAAAATCACCATCGGGCAATACGGGCAATTTCATCGCCTTCGCCACCGCTTGTCCTGATGGTAATTTAAAGGTGAGATGCCGTAACAAATTACGCAGCGCGAGCGATTGCGGTTCACCCGCGGGCATGCCAATCAAATCCATCAACACACTTGATAATGTGGTGTCGAGTTTTTTATTGGGCCGCACGTTGCCATCGCCAAAATCGAAGAAGGTTTGCCAGTCAATAAATCGTCGCGGCTTTCTAATGCCGCCACGCATGTCGTCGGGGTCAGGGCTTGCGGAATTCGCAGGTGTATCCACAAACAGCCGCATGAACACATCGCCGCCGCCTGCGGGGCCGAAATTCATGCGATACGATGGCCGAACTTGGGTATGGCCGAATCGATAGGCAGCAACCGCAAACTCGACAGGAATGAATGGCTCATTCCGCCATTTGTAGAATTTACGACCATGCTTTAACACATCATCGACCACCGCCTGCCCGCACGTCTTCGGCAAAAATTCATGAATCAATATCCATTGATAGTGCCAGCGCACCAAACGCTGCGCTTCGTTAAACAGCCATTGGTGACGTGAGCGTCGTGTTTGCACGCACATGATCAACGCACGCATTATGAAAGCGCAAAAACGCCATATGCAGCTGCGAAAGCACCATATTTTCATCGCTGCGCACGTCACCGATTAGCGCCGTGCCTTGGATATTGCGCGGCAAATCAAATCACTGCGCACCCAGCCGCGATTGCAGGCGAGCCTGGGTTTGCTTCAACCAACAGCTTGACCAGATCCGTTGCATCGTACAAATGCGCGCTATTCAATGGGCCTTGCACATACACACTATCGAGCGCTAACGTGGGCGTACGAAAGTTTTGAATCGCTTCAGGATCCACCTGCTGCTCAAGGCTTGAGGTGGTATCTAAGGTGATGTCGTGATCCACAAACTGGCCAAGAAAAGTCATGCCCGCAGTCATAGTCGGGTTGTTCGGATTTTTCACATTCAACGCAGGATCGATAATGAGAGCTTTAGCACTTGCCGCGTCAGGGTCTGCTGCATCCATAATCCCGCCCTTCTCACCGATTTTCATCAACGCCGCGCGTATGGTAGGCGTATCGGCGGCGAACGGCTCCAGCGTTGGAAACATGCGGCCAAAACGGCCTTGCTCGTAGTAAGTTGATTTCGGCGGATTTTCGCCGCGCTGCATAGCACCGTGCTTGCCCATAATTTTTTCTCCGGATGATGTAATTAGCGGAATGGTTCGCGTGGGCATCTAAATTGTGACCCACTGTACGCGCCTGCCGATTCATCATCCGCAGGCAACGTGCGACATCATCAAACGAATGCAGTGCGCGCGCTATCCCGCGATTGCCCTGAAAATGTATGTCGGATTTAGAAAGTAAATTACGTTAACAACATCCGGCGCAGTTGCAGAATTTGCCTGATTGAGATTAGAGGCGCTAACCTGCCTGCAGGCTCGAACTATCTTTCAAACAAATCAGCGTTGACATACCATGAGCGCACAATTTTTCTTCGCCGCTCTTGGTGATGAAAGCCTGCATTTCGCAGATGGTAAGTGTTCTGCCTTGCTTGATGACGCGGCCGGTGGCACGAAGACTTTCACCATCGGCGGGTGCAAGTAAATTTATTTTGAATTCCACGGTAAGCACTGAGCTGCCCGCCGGGAATAATGAAAACGCAGCATAACCCGCCGCAGAATCAGCAATGGTTGACACCACACCTGCATGAAAAAAGCCATGCTGCTGGGAAAGTGCGGCACGGTACGGCAGCGTGATTTCGCATGTGCCGGGCGCTATTTTGGCAAGCGTGGCGCCTAAAGTTGTCATGATGCCTTGGCGCGCGAAGCTGTCACGTGCGGTGTCTATTGCGCTTGCCGAAGCCGCGCTGTCGCTGACAACTCTGCGCTCAAGGTTTGGGGCATTGCCGGTCACGGCGGTGATAAGTGCCTCTGCGGTGACGGGCTTGACCAGAAAAACAGATCCACCGGCAGATTTTGCATCTTGCCGCAACGTGGAATCATCGATTGACGTAACGAAAATAATTTTCGACAAGGCATCCGGCGACATGCGTTTGACATTACTAACAAAACTGATGCCGTTCAAACGTGGCATGCGGATATCGATAATCGCCACTTCAAATTTCTGATGACGGCACAGATCAAGGGCGGCCATGCCATCGCGCGCCTCGGACACTACATAACCTAGCCGCTTTAAAATGCGCGTGAATTGTTCGACAAAAACACCGTCATCATCAACGACTAATGCATGCTTGACTGGGCTCACTTCACTCATGGATATTACTCATTAAATCCGCTCGTTAAATTTGCTCGCACTCTCATTATTTTACCCATTAGCGCACGCAATCAACGTAAAAAACTGTTTTGCCGTCTGCATCTTTTTCGCCTTCGATCAAGCCATGAACATCGGTTTCAAAGCCCGGAAAAGTGGCATTGAAATCGCGCGCGAAACGCAGATATTGCACAATCGTTTTGTTGAATCGCTCACCGGGAATTAGCAGCGGAATACCGGGCGGATAAGGTGTCAGCAGCACGCTGGTGGCGCGGCCTTCGAGATCATCAATCTTCACCCGTTCCACATCACGATGCGCCATTTTGGCGAACGCGTCACCGGGCGGCATCGCGGGCACCATGTTCGAGGTGTACATTTCGGTCGTTAAGCGCGCAATATCACGCGCTTTGTACATGTCATGAATTTGCTGGCACAAGTCGCGCAGGCCCACACGCTCGTAGCGCGGCTGAGTGGCGACAAATTCCGGCAGAATTTTCCACATCGGCTGATTGCGGTCGTAATCATCCTTGAACTGCTGAAGCGCGGTGAGCAGCGTATTCCAGCGGCCCTTGGTGATGCCGATCGTAAACATGATGAAGAACGAATAGAGACCGGTCTTTTCCACAATCACACCGTGTTCGGCCAAAAACTTGGTGACGATTGAAGCGGGAATCCCGGTCTTCGCAAACTTGCCCGACACATCCAGGCCCGGTGTGACGATCGTGGATTTGATCGGATCGAGCATGTTGAAACCTGTGGCGAGATTGCCAAAGCCGTGCCATTTTTCATTGGCCTTTAACACCCAATCTTCACGCGAGCCCACGCCCTCTTCCGCGAATTTTTCCGGGCCCCACACTTTGAACCACCAGTCTTTGCCGAAATCACCTTCAACCTTTTTCATCGCACGGCGGAAGTCCAGCGCCTCCATGATCGATTCCTCCACCAGCGCAGTGCCGCCCGGTGGCTCCATCATTGCAGCCGCCACGTCACAGCTTGCAATAATCGCGTATTGCGGCGAGGTGGAGGTGTGCATCAAATACGCTTCGTTAAACGAATGACGATCCAGTTTTCGCTCGACCGAATCCTGCACAATAATTTGCGACGCCTGCGAAATACCGGCGAGCAATTTATGCGTGGAATGCGTTGCGTAAATAATCGAATCTTTCGAACGCGGACGATCCTTACCAATTGCATGCATGTTTTTGTAGAAATCGTGAAAGGTCGCATGCGGCAGCCAGGCCTCGTCAAAATGCAACGTCTCGACCTGCCCGTGCAATGTTTCTTTCAACGTTTCAACGTTATAAAGCACGCCATCATAAGTCGATTGCGTGATCGTCAAAATTCGCGGCTTCGCGGTTTTGTCTTTGATAAACGGATTTGCATCGATTTTTTTGCGAATGTTTTCAGCCGAGAATTCTTCCAGCGGAATCGGGCCGATAATGCCCAGATGATTTCGCGTTGGCATCAGGAAAATCGGGTTGGCACCAATCATGATGATCGCGTGCAAAATCGATTTATGGCAATTGCGATCCACGATCACGATATCGCCCGGTGCCACGTTCGCGTGCCACACCATTTTGTTTGATGTTGATGTGCCGTTGGTGACAAAAAAACAATGGTCAGCATTAAAAATCCGCGCCGCATTGCGCTCAGATGCGCCGACCGGGCCATCGTGGTCGAGTAATTGCCCCAGCTCTTCCACCGCGTTACACACGTCGGCTCGCAACATGTTTTCACCAAAAAATTGATGAAACATCTGCCCAATCGGCGATTTTAAAAACGCGACGCCACCGGAGTGACCGGGACAATGCCACGAGTACGAACCATCCTGCGCGTAATGCACCAGCGCGCGAAAAAACGGTGGCGCTAGCGAATCAAGATACGATTTTGCTTCGCGAATAATATGCCGTGCGACGAATTCCGGCGTGTCTTCAAACATATGAATAAAGCCATGCAGCTCGCGCAACACATCATTCGGCAAATGGCGCGACGTGCGGGTTTCGCCATATAAATAAATCGGGATTTCGGAATTTTTAAAGCGGATTTCTTCAATAAATTTACGCAGATTGTGCACCGCTGGATCAATCTCCGGCCCCGGCGTGAATTCTTCATCGTCAATCGACAAGATAAAAGCCGAGGCGCGGCTTTGCTGCTGCGCGAATTGCGAAAGATCGCCATAGCTCGTCACACCCAGCACTTCCATACCCTCTTTTTCAATCGCCTGTGCTAACGCGCGAATGCCCAAACCAGACGTGTTTTCGGAACGGTAATCTTCGTCAATGATGACGATAGGGAAACGAAATTTCATGGCGATTTCCAGTCGAGGCGGCTTAATTTAGCAAAGAAATTTATGCAACTATTTTGCTGGAGTATACGGCACAGCGCGCGGCCGCTATTAAGTTAGCAATGCAAGATAGCAACGTTGCAAACGAAGGGAAAATACGGGGTGCGCCAATGAGCAAGAGAAAAAGAGAGTTGCCGATGGGTAGAGTGGTGGGCGGTACTGGGATCGAACCAGTGACTTCCACCGTGTGAAGGTGGCACTCTACCGCTGAGTTAACCGCCCGTTGTGTGAATTATATCTTGATGGGAGATGTAGCAAATAAATTTTGCGCTAAAAATTAGCGCTACAAAAAACAACTGCGGAAAGCGACCTAGCCTAGGCTCGCTTCCCGCAAACTACTTCAACTAATTCACCCTCAGCAGCGAAATTTCCAACTGCACGCCTTTGGGCCAATTTTAGACATCAAACACCGCGTTCCTTCAGCCAATCGCTGGTCAATTTTTGCGCGTAGGTTGCGGCGATCTTGTCGTAGGTCGGGCGATAGTCAGCATTAAAACCGTGGTTCACGCCGGGGAA
>JANXWW010000316.1 GCA_025350945.1 Burkholderiales bacterium | reverse complement strand
GCCGATTACCGCGGCGAACGTGCCACCGATCAGCGCCTCGCCCGCGACGGCGGATCAGATTACCTTCAGCAGCAACGTGGTGACCATCCCCGACTAGGTGCTGTTGATTAAGGCACTGTTGAAACTGACTAAAAATCCGCTAAAAAATCCACTCGACGTAAATCATATGACGCGCAGCTCGATGGTCCTCGTGCAGCCAGCCGACTGCAATCAGTCTAAGGCAGGCTTAAGCGGATTCGGGTCAGTACGACGGGCATTCGTTGTCTTGAAGTTGCCGGGCTGTCTCGCTCATACTAGTTGGCATGCCGAATCCTGACCGCCCAATTGAGGTTGCACCCAGCAGCGCAAAGTTGCTGAAACTCATTTTTACCGACGAGCCGAAACAGCGCCAGTGGATTGCGCGCGCGCTGATTACGGACGCTATTTACGCAGTCTGTATCGGGCTGCTCAGCTACACTGTCTATATCGGCTATACGAAACCGAATGAAGCGCTCCGGCTGACGATGGGTATGATCGTTTCAAACGCGATTATTTACGCCCTGCTTCGCTCGGGCTGGAATAAAAAGTGTGACGATCCCACGCTGGCATTCCCGCAAGTGCTGATCGCGCAGACTTGGATCGCGGGCGCGTATGGGATCACTGGAACGCTCCATGCCAGTGTCCTGCTGCTGTTGGCGCTGGTGTACGGGATATTTAATTTGAATGCCCGCCAGACGCGTATCGCCAGCGTTCATACCGTGACCGTGTTGGGGATCATTATATTGTACAAGAGCATCACAGACCCTGCCGTGTACATGGCCGAAGTGGAATGGGTTTATTTTTTTATTGTTGTCACCATCATTCCCATCATGTCTCTGCTGGCGTTGCAGCATGCTCGCATACGGGATCATGCTTGGGTGCAAAAACATGACCTTGAAACCAAAAACGCGGCGCTGGAAGCCGCCTTCGCGCGCATCGAACAAATGGCGACGCAGGACGAGCTGACCGGTCTTGCGAATCGGCGGTTTATGCTGCGGATGATTACGGAGCACGTGCAGCGGCATGCGCGGCTGGGACATAGATTTTGTCTGATGATGCTGGATATGGATTACTTTAAATCGATCAACGACACTCATGGTCACGGTGTGGGCGACAACGTCATTCGTTCATTCGCACGCGAAATGCGAAAAGCCATGCGCGAAACCGATGTCATCTCACGCTGGGGCGGCGAAGAGTTTTTGATTCTTCTAAACGAAACGCCGCCGCAGGATTCTTCCGTCGGTTTGGGCCGTTTGCGCAGCGCGCTGGCCGACGCGATTGTGTGCGATTCCACACCGCAATTGAGAATTCAGTTTTCAGCGGGTATTACCGAATATCGTCCCGCAGAAACGATTGAACAAACCATCGAGCGCGCGGACAACGCGCTGTATAAAGCAAAAGCTTCGGGTCGAAATTGCACCGTCATGATTTAGAAATTCGATATAAAATATCAGATGCCTCAAGCCCCTTTATTTACGCGCTGTTTCAGGGTGTTACCGTGAAACGCCGCATCCACATTGCCGTTTCGAGCATCGCTGTTTATGGTGCTGCGACGTGACGAAACTTAATTCATCTGCGCCTGTCGTACGCATCCTGATGATTTTTGTTGAATCATTTTCGCATTGGCGTTGTGAGGTTGCGCCCCATTTTTTCCATGCGCTTTTCGCTTTTTGTCCAAGCGTGGCATCAAATCGATTTTGTCTTGTTTGCGGTGACTTTCGTTCGACTGTTTTTCCGGCCTGTATTCGTAAGCCCGACTGTTATAATCGCGCACTGTAATCGTACTTTAATAATTACGCCGTGCTTATCGCGCAGTGCGCAGTGCAATTCGGGCTTAACCCCACTGTTTAAAATCAAAGGGATTTGTTGATGAATTCAATTCAGGAGCTGATTGAATTTTCTGCTGAACTGGCGAGCGTTCAGCTTGAGCCAGTGATTGCGCCCATGGATAAAATTGGTGCGATTTTAATCGAGTTGGGCAAGCTGGATATGGCCAATCTTGATCGCGCATTGAAGGTGCAAGAGTCCGCTCGTGCTGAAACTGGCTCAAAAGAAAAGTTGGGCTCAGTGCTGACCCGCCTGGGCATGATTTCAGACCGCGTGTTGGCGGAGGCGCTGGCCGCACAAAACAATTGGAAAATCGCGGAAGTAGGCGATTTCCCGGAGTTGCCGCTGCTGGAAGATCAGGTGTCAGCGCGATTTATCCGCGAATCGGGTGCCATTCCCATCGCAGAAAAAAGTCATGAAATTTTGCTGGCGATGACCGATCCGGCGGATCTGTTCACCATGCAGGCATTCGCGGCTGCAGCCAATAAGCGGATCGTGTCGCGGCTTATTTCGACCTCTGATTTTGAAACCGTTTACGAGCGCATGTATGGCAGCGGAAAATCCGCGATGGGCCAGATTGTTGACGATATTTCCACGCGCGATGAAGAGCAGGAATTCGGTGACATCGAGCATCTGAAAGATTTGGCATCAGAAGCGCCGGTTATTCGTCTGGTGAATCTCATCATCAATAAGGCGCTGGAGCGTCGCGCATCTGATATTCACGTTGAGCCGTTTGAGAATCGGCTGATCGTGCGCTACCGGGTTGACGGTGTGCTGCACGAGACCGAATCACCGCCACGTCAGCTTTCTTCAGCGGTGATTTCGCGGATCAAAATTATGGCGAATCTGGATATCGCCGAACGACGTTTGCCGCAGGATGGTCGCATCAAGCTGCGCGTACAAGGCAAGGAAATTGATCTGCGTGTGTCAACCGTGCCGACCATGCACGGTGAATCAGTGGTGATGCGCATTCTCGATAAAGGCGGCGTCGCACTTGATTTTCACAAGCTCGGTTTTGATGAACACAATCTGAAAGATTTCACCGATATTCTTGGCCAGCCGCACGGCATTGTGCTGGTCACCGGCCCAACCGGTAGTGGCAAAACCACTACGCTCTACACCGCACTGGATCGACTCAATCAGCCCGATGTAAAAATTCTCACAGTGGAAGACCCGGTCGAATATCAAATGGCGGGTATCAATCAGATTCAGGTCAAACCGCAAATTAATTTGTCCTTTGCCAGCGCGTTACGCTCCATTGTTCGCCAGGATCCCGATGTCATCATGATTGGTGAGATTCGTGATCTGGAAACCGCGCAGATCGCCGTGCAATCCGCACTCACCGGCCATTTGGTGTTGAGCACACTTCACACCAACGACGCCGCCGCATCGATCAACCGTCTGCTCGATATGGGCGTGGACGATTATCTGTTGACCTCAACAGTGATCGGCATTCAGGCGCAGCGACTAGTGCGCGTGCTCTGTGTACACTGCAAAGAAGCCTATCATCCGGTGGATGAAGTGGTTGAGCAACTTGGCCTGTTTCGCTTTTCGAAAAATCAGCAGGTCACGATGTATCACGCCAAAGGTTGTGAGCAGTGCAGCCACTCAGGTTACTTTGGTCGTGCTTGCATTATGGAAGTGCTGACAATGACTGATGGCCTGCGCAGCCTCGTGATGCGGCATGCCACCTCGGGCGAGTTGCGCGCGGGCGCGATTGAGGCGGGTATGGAAACAATGTACGAAAACGGCCTGAAGAAAGCTGTGGCGGGGCTGACCACCATCGAAGAAGTCTTGCGCGTCACGCGCGAAGATTAAGGGCCGCGACCGTGCCACTGTTTCAATATAAAGCTGTTTCTAGCGCGGGCGAAGTCAACGAAGGCGTGATGGATGCGGCATCCCAGGGTGCGGTGATCGAGCGTTTGCAGAGCATGAATCTAATCCCGATTCGTGCGGCTGAATTGGCCGGCAATGCTAATGCGGTGGTGGGGCAAAATGCCCCGAAAGCTGCATCGTTATTCAGCCGCAGCACGGTGTCGCAGCCTGATCTGGGCAACATGACGCGCGAGTTGGCGACGTTGTTGCGCGCGGGCTTGCCGCTAGATCGCAGCTTTGAGATTCTGATTAATCTCGCCGAAAAAAAGCCGGTTGCTGATTTGTTGACTGAAATTCGCAATGAAGTGCGTGGTGGTGCATCGCTTTCCAAAGCCCTCGATAAACATCGCGATATCTTTTCGCGTTTTTATATCAACATGGTAAAAGCTGGTGAAGTCGGTGGCGCGCTGGGCAATGTGTTGCAGCGTTTGGCCGATCATATGGAGCGCGCCAAGGAGCTGAAAGACAGTGTGGTGTCGGCGATGATTTACCCATCTATTCTGGTGGTGGTGTCATTTTTATCGGTGGCAATTTTGGTGATTTTTGTGGTGCCGCAATTCAAACAAATTTTTGAGCAATCCGGCAAAGCATTACCGCTGGCGACCGCGATTGTGCTGTCCACGGGCACATTTTTGCGCGCGAATTGGCCGATTATTCTCGGTATTATTTTGTTCACGCTTTGGCTCGTTTCACGCTCGCTGTCGAATCCTGTTTCGCGGGCGCGCTGGGACGCAAAATTTTTGCGTTGGCCGCTCATGGGTGGCTTGATTGCACGCATTGAGATGGCGCGCTTTTCACGTTCGCTCGGTACCTTGCTGCAAAATGGCGTGCCCTTGTTGACTGGGTTGGCAATTTTAAAAGATACGCTGGGGAACGCTGTGTTCCGCAATGCTGTCGAAATCATATCGCGCGATTTGAAAGAAGGCCGCGGCATGTCGAAGCCGATGCTCGAAGCGAATGTATTCCCGAAAATGGCGGTGCAGATGATCGCCGTAGGCGAGGAAACCGGCAAGCTCGATGAGATGTTGTTTCAAGTCGCGGATGTGTATGACCGCGAAGTCGCTTCTGCCATCAAGCGCGCGATGGCGTTAATACAACCCATCATGATTGTGGTGCTGGCGGTGTTAATCGGCGGCATCATCATGTCGATTCTGGTCGCGATGTTTGACATGATGGATGTCCCTATTTGATTTTTACGGAGCTGGTATGAAAAAAAATAATGTAATGCGCACGAATACCAAACTTCAGCGTGGCTTTACGCTGATTGAAATTCTGATTGTTACGACGATCATTGCGCTTATCGTGGCGTTTGCGGCGAATAAAATCTTTGAAGGTGGCGATAAAGCAAAGGCAAGTTTGACCAAAGCCCGGATTTCAGGCTTGGGTGGAACGCTTGATTTATACAAGCTGGATGTGGGCAAATATCCAACCACTCAAGAAGGCTTGAAGGCTTTGATCCAGGCTCCCGGCGGCGCGAGCAAATGGAATGGTCCGTATGAAAAAAACGAGGACAACATTAAAGACGCCTGGAATAACGAGCTGAGCTACAAATCGCCTGGTGATACGAATCGCGCCTATGAAATCAGCTCATTTGGTGCTGACGGCAAAGAGGGTGGCGACGGCGTGAATAAAGACATTAAATCCTGGGAGTAATCCCATCGATTCTTTATGAAAGCGCGCGGCTTTACACTTCTGGAAATCCTGATCGTTATTTCGATCATCGCGCTTTCATACACGTTGCTTCCGAAAATATTTTTTTCCGGTGTGTCGGGTGCTGATTTGAAATCAAATGCCCGGCAAGTGGCTGGCGGTTTAAAGCTGGCGCGTGATGCCGCGATTTATGGGCGTAAGCCCGCGTTTTTATCGCTGGATTTGGCCAACCGTGCGTTCACGGTGAGTGGCGATGCCATGCTGCACAGATTGCATCCTGAAGTGGAGTTAAAGCTCTTTACCGCGCAGGACGATCTGGTGTCGGAGAGCGTGGGCACGATTCGTTTTTTCCCGGATGGCTCATCCAATGGCGGGCGGGTGACGGTCGGTTCGGGTGCGCGAAAATATTTGATCGACATTGATTGGCTGACCGGTCGCGTGACTGTTGATGAAAGCAAAGATGACAAAGCCTA
>JANXWW010000294.1 GCA_025350945.1 Burkholderiales bacterium | reverse complement strand
ACTGGCCAGATCGTCCGCCGCACGTTTGGTGGAAGTAAACACAATCGCTTGTTGCATGGCTTCGTCGCGCAACAGATGATCGAGCAGGCGGTTTTTGTGCGCCATATCGTCAGCAAAATGCAAACGCTGTTCGATATTTTCGTGTTTAGTTTGCTGGCCGGATACATCAATGCGAACCGGGTTTTTCAGCATGCCGTGGGCGAGGCGCGCGATGTTATTGTCAATCGTTGCCGAGAACAACAACGTTTGCCGTTCAGCGGGTGTCTGCGCCACGATGGCTTCGAGGTCATCCTTGAAGCCCATGTCGAGCATACGGTCGGCTTCGTCTAACACCAGCATTTCGAGGCGGGTCAGATCAACGCGACCTGATTGCATTTGGTCAAGCAGGCGGCCAGGCGTGGCAACCAGAATATCGGCACCGGCTTTGAGCAAACGATTTTGCACCGGGTAGGGCATGCCGCCGACAATGGAAACGGTTTTGATGCGCTTTAAATTGCGACCGTAAGTCTCAGTCGCTTTGGTGACTTGCATCGCGAGTTCGCGAGTGGGGGTAAGCACGAGTACGCGCACGCCACGACCGGCGACCTTTGCAGGCTCACTTAGGGCTTGCAATGCGGGCAGCATAAACGCGGCAGTTTTGCCGCTGCCGGTTTGCGATGAAACCAGCAAATCGCGGCCTGCCAGGGCTTCAGGCACGGCTTGCGCTTGCACGGGGGTGGGTGTGGTGTAGCCGGTGGCTTCAATGGCGTCAAGGATCGACTTATTGAGGCCTAGGGTGTCAAATGAGGTGTCATGTGAGGTATCTAACTTTTGAGTCATGTTCATTTCTTTCGGCAAAACCATTCCGGTGGTCATGCGTCATTAATCACAGCCAAATCGCAAAAAGAGGCGCACCGTCCGCAATCGGAAACGGCATATAACTACACGCTAGGTGAGAATGTCAGCGCGCCAGCATCGGCGCCAACCATTTTGCGATTCAGTGGCGACCCTGAGGAGCTTCAGTAGGGTCAAACGAACAGCGAGGGCGGGGACGATGAACTTACGCGATACAGAGGCGTCTGAATTTCGTGAACGAACTTCATAAACGCTAATTGCTGCATCGCACAACGAAGTATAGGTGATTCAGCGCGTTAAAGCTAGTGGCATCGGCTGGTGGCATTGGCTAGAAGCATCGTTATTCGCAATTGTAATAAGAAGTGAAATTTCATGGCAGATGAAATCGCCATGCGCTTAATGGCAACCGAAAATTTTCAATTGTTTGCCAATAACACGTTGTTTTCTACCATCGCAGTGGCACAATAAAGGTGTCGCGAAAAATCGTGAAAAAAACAAAAATTCGGAATTTATGAGAGTTGCTTCCCGCAAGTTGGCATGCGCCAGCGTTTAGCGTGAGCCTTCAATTTTTGGAATAACGAACATGCGCGCTCTACCGGTAATTCAATCATTTAAACCCGCTACATCTGTTTGCGTGTTGATTTGTGTGGGCTTGGGTGCGGGCGTATTGGCATCATGCACCACGCCAAAAGTCGCCACACCCACTGCCGCACAGGCAGCCGCACGCGCCACCGCTGCGGCGGGTGCCACGCCCACCGCCGTGGCTGATGCCGCCACCGCCATTGTGGCGGCGCGCGCGGCAGGCATTGCCCCGCCGCCCGCGCCGGGCGAGCCGCGCCGCTATGATGATGTCATTACTAAAGACGCCAAAACCTCGCGCGGCATGCTGCTTTATCACAAGGTTAAAGAGCGCCATTATTTTGAGCTGCCACAGCGTTTGCTTGGTCGCGATTTATTATGGTCAGCAGAGATTTCGCAGGCGAGCTCTGGCGCGGGTTTCAATGGACTTTCACTCGGTTATAAAGTGGTGCGATTCGAGCGTGTGGACAATCGCATTTTGATGCGCGGCGTTTCGTACATGCGTCGTGGCACGACTGAGCTAAAGGCGGCTACCGACGCAGTGGAACTTTCACCGATTTTGTTCGCTTTCAATATTGAGGCTGAAGGCAATGAGCGCTCTGTAGAGTTGCGCCCTGATGAAAAAAAAGTGGCGGCTGAAAAAGCAAAAGAACTCGCCAAGGAAAAAGAAAAGCTCGACGACAAGTCCATAGACAGAGCGCCGGAAAAAAAAGTTGAAGGCAAAGTCATAACCGACGGCGTGATATCAGCAGCAGCACTCGCGACACCGCTACCATCGGTGATTGCCGCGGCTCCGCCTGCGCCAGCACCCTCAGCACCTGCATCCCCGGCACCAGCACCCTCTGCGCCCACAGCAGAAGGCGAAAGCAAAATGGATGAAATGCGGAAGGCGGCAGAGGTCGCTGTCAGCAAGCTGTCCAAAGGTGAGGCACTCGTTGAAAACAAAGATGACACCACAGCCAAAGACGCAAAAGCAAAAATACCCAAAGAAAAATGGCCCGTCATTGAAGTCACGCGTTTGCTGCTCACCAATTCAAGTGATTTGCTGGATACGCGCAGCATGGGTTCTAGCGGCCTGTCGGCGACCGATCAATCGCGCAGCCTGATTAATCAAGTCAAAGTATTTCCGCAAAACGTGGAGGTGCGCTCCACCCTGACGTTCGCAACATTTCCAACCGCTATGCCCACGCCGGGCCAGCCTGCAACACCACCGCGCAATCCATCGCGCAGCGCGATAATTCACCACAGCCTCGCAGAGCTGCCTGAAACGCCCATGCAAGGACGCTACGCCGATCAGCGCGTCGGTTATTTCACCGAGGCATTTCAGGAATATGGCGGCGAGCGAAGCGGTGTGCGTGATCGCGAATTCATTACCCGCTATCGGCTGGAGAAAAGTGATCCGGCCGCCGCCGTGTCAGAACCGCTCAAGCCCATCACGTATTACATCGCCGCTGAAGTGCCGGAAAAATGGCGCAAGTATTTGAAACAAGGCGTGGAAGACTGGCAACCCGCGTTTGAAAAAGCTGGCTTCAAGCGCGCGATCATTGCCCGCGATGCGCCCACCAAGGCGGAAGATCCTGATTGGGATGCCGAGGATGCGCGCTATTCCGTGATTCGCTGGGTCGCGCTGCCGGTTGCCAATGCGATGGGCCCGCACGTGAACGACCCGCGCTCGGGCGAAGTTATTTCAGCGCACGTGGTTTTTTGGCATGATATTTTGAAACTGATGGAGCAACTTTATTTTGTGCAGGCAGGTACGGCCGACAAACGCGTAAATACACTGCCACTGCCCGATGAATTGATTGGTGAGTTATTGCGATACGTTGCTGCGCACGAAGTTGGTCATACGCTCGGCTTGCGCCATAACCATCGCGCTTCGAGCGCTTACAGCGTGAAGCAATTGCGCGATCCTGCGTTTAGTAAAACCCACGGCACCGTTGCCTCCATCATGGCTTATGGGCGATTTAATTCTGTGGCGCAGCCCAGCGATGGCGTGACCAGTTTCGTGCCGAAAATTGGGCCGTATGATGACTTCGCGATTGAGTGGGGTTACAAGTTGCTCAATGACAGCGCACTCAATCGAAAAACCGCAGAAGCCGAAATCGCCGAGCTTGATTTAATGGCAGCACGCCAGATTGACGAGCCCTTGCTACGATTTGGCGGCGAAGACATGGCCGCCACGTTTGACCCTGAAGTGCTCACTGAAAATATTGGCCGCGAACGTATTGAAGCGACCAAATTATCGATGGCGTCCCTTGAGCGCGCCTCGGCCAGATTGATTCCCGCGACCACCCGTTTGGGCGAAGACTACACGACGCTGCAATCGACCTATCGCATATTGATCTCGCAACGCCAGAACTATCTTTCATCCGTGGTAAAGCAAATCGGCGGTGTGCGCGAAAACCGTTTTCTGGGTGGCCGTGGCGGCGATTCGTTTACCCGCACCACACCGAAAGAACAAAAAGCGGCGATTCGTTATTTGCTCGATGATGCGCTCAACACACCCAAATGGCTCACCGATCCGGCGGTATTAAATCGCATCCGCGTGTTTGATGTCGCGGCACCGGTCATCACCACACAAAACCAGATATTGGTCAGCATGATGTCGCCGCTGCGTTTTCGTTTGCTCGAAGACGCCGAGATGGTCAAACATGGCAGCGGCATGGAAGCCAATCAATATCTGGCAACGATTCAAAGCGGTGTATTCCGCGAATTAAAAACCACCCGGCCAGTGGTGGATGTTTATCGCCGCGAATTGCAGCGCGCGTACATCGAGCAGTTAAAAGGATTTTCCGGCGAGATGCAACGCATCAACAACGCGAATGCGGCGCAGGCGTTTATGTTCAGTGATATTTCCATCGATTTGCGCCCTGCGGCCATTCAGTCGCTCAAAGACTTGCAACGCGATTTGAACAACGCACGATCTAGAATATCGGATCAACCCACGCGGCTGCATGTCGCGCAACTGGATCGCGAAATTACGCAGATTTTGAAAATTCGTGGTGATTGATTTTTGAAATGCACCATTAAGGTTTTGGCGTTGCCTTTATCTCAATGGATGCGAACCATGCCGATAGATTCGCGATGTCATCGTCACTCAAGGGTTTTGCCAAAACACTCATGACTTCATTGGCACGCTTGCCGCTGCGATAGTTTTTTAATTGCTCCACCAGATATATTTCCGGCTGCCCCGCAAGGTGCGGGGCATTCGGTATTTGGCTCATGCCGTTGGTGCCGTGGCACACATTGCATTGCGCCTCGGCTTTAGTCTTGCCTTTGGTGGCCGCGTTTTCTGCGGCGTAAGTTGCATTTGCACCGATAGCGGCGATAACAGATGTAACTGCTATCGCCGCCAAACTTGTCCAACTTCTCCGCCAATGCGCGGTGAGGAAATTCAACATCATTTAACGCTGCGCCGTTTTCGCCGGTACTTCGCCAACATAAGTGACACGGTAAAGCGCGCCGGCAAAATCGTCTGAGATCAGCATCGAGCCATCAGGCAGATTGGCGACGTCCACCGGACGACCGCTGTATTGTCTGGTCTCAGGATTGAGCCAGCCATCCGCAAACACTTCGGTTTTACCTGCCGATCCATCCGCTTTCAACGCGGTAAATAAAATCCGCGCACCGATGGGCGTGGTGCGATTCCACGAGCCATGTTGAGCTGAGAAAATACCGCCTTGATATTTGGCGGGGAATTTCTTGCCGGTGTAAATCGTGAGGCCCAAATCGGCTGCATGCGCCTCGGTTAGCACCTCTGCTGCCGTGATATTGGCAGGCAACGGATCTTTGTCGTAGCCGTGTTCGGTAATGCGCGTTTTACCTTGAATCCACGGATAGCCAAAAAACTGGCCAGCCTTGGTGGCGCGATTAATT
>JANXWW010000289.1 GCA_025350945.1 Burkholderiales bacterium | reverse complement strand
AGCGGCGGTCAATAATTTATACCCCGTCGTGGAGCGCAAACGCTGGTTGGTCGCCTTCACATTTGGCCTGATTCACGGCTTCGGTTTTGCCAGTGTGCTGACTGAATTGGGCCTGCCCAAAGATGCGCTGGTGCTCTCGCTTTTGGGATTTAATCTTGGTGTTGAAGTCGGTCAGCTCGCCATCGTCGCAGTGTTCTTGCCAGTGGCCTATGTACTGCGAAATACGGCGCTATATCGCAAGGGCGTGTTTGTTGGCGGATCAATTTTGACAATGCTGGTGGCGCTGGTGTGGTTGGTGGAGCGGGTGTTTAATTTGAAACTAATTAGTGTTTGAGCGAGGTAAAAATGAAGATGCGGACAAGTCCAACAAACATATTGATGCGCCACTTTCTTTTTCTTGCGCTCTTCAGTCGCGAAACGCTACCGGATATCGATCGAAATGATGGCTGCCAGATTTCGCTTGATGCTTGCTGTATAAGACGCTGATCGCGGTGGCGTGCCAGTGTGGCTTTATACGGCCAACGGCGGAGGGCACGCAATGCCGTCAATTCGCCATGACATTTCCAATTCACTCATTGTGCGCCGCCTTATCGGCACCGTACGCAAAGACGCCGAGGGCGCTGAACTGGTATGGCGATTCTTCGTGAGGCAATCGCGCGACACCGTGCGTTAAGTCCCCTTCAGCGCACAGAAAAGTTTTCTCGAAGCAGCATGACAAAGTGTTGTCGTAACATACGACAATAAGCGGTTTCAATTTATCATCTTGGCTATTTACATTTACTATGCTGATCCCACCACGTTTTGCCTCGCTACTATTTGCGTTCTTTATGTCGATGCTGATGGCATTCATCGTGTCGGGTATTTTGACTTTGGTGAATTTGGGGCCTGTAAGCGGCTTTTTCTTTAAATGGATGCATGCCTTTGTTGTGGCCTGGGCGTGCGCGTTTCCAGCAGTCCTGGTAGTCGCGCCGATCGTGCGCCGAATCGTTGCGCGGCTGACCACGGATTGATTTGTTTTTTTGATTTTTGCGTTATATAAAAATGAATACAAGCGCGTCATTTCTTTTGATGGTGTGTTGTTGCGCGATAATCAGGCCGCGTAGGCACACTAAAATATATGCGCTAACGCCGAGCGAACAGCCTGCGCGATTTTTTGCTGATGATCGCGCCGATATCGCCTCGTGCGCACCACCGGCAGGGCATTGGCCTTTGCCCGGATAGCCATCGAAATACATCGTTTGATACTTGCGGCAGAAACGCCAATCGCGTTGTGCCGGCGGTGCCGCAAAAATCTTGTTCGGTTTCCCCATTATCATTACACCCGCCGCCGCAGTAGTCACACCAATGCCAGCCTTCAGTACATCCCGTCTCCAAATATGATTTGCCATATCCATTCTCCTCGCTAAAAAAGTGGGTCTTACCCACCACAAGAGATAAAAATGGAAAACCAGCCATGCATTTTATTAATTTTTAAACCCTGGTATTGGCGGGTATTGCGGAGCAGTTTTGCCCGAAACAGGTCCTAGATATTGGTTCTGCTAATTTTAATTACAAATAGATTGCGCGCAGTTTGCAAAATAGAAGCGCTCACCATCGCAACCCATACTCGCGGACTTGCGGTGGCTGAGCGCTATGGCGTGTCGCTATACGACGCGATGATTATCGCCGCCGCGCTGATCGCGGGCTGCAAGATATTATTTTCAGAGGACATTCAGGACGGCTTGAGGATTAATCGTCAGCTTCAGATTCGGAATCCGTTTGGTTCTGGCGGTGGGTTTGCGTGAGGAATGCAGCGATTTAAATTTTTCTGATGTGGTTGCGAATGGCGTATTGCGCTTCGATTGGGGTGAGCACTAAAAAGTCCGTCACGTTAATGCACTGAAATACCGAAACCTGAGATTTTTATTAAAAACACCACAACTGGCGCGCTATTCGGAACATTTATGTCTGAAACGCCTTTCCTGTATTGGGGTTTTATATATTAGCTTGCTGTGGCCAGCGAGATTGGCTTCACCGCTTGCTCTCGTTGCTGCTGTGAGCGACCCAAATAAAACCCCACGCCCACCATCACAAACGCAAACGGGATTGCCATCAGTGCCATATTAGCGGTGTTGAATCCGAACGTTCGGATCCCTGCATGAGCCCAGTTAGAAGTGACGTCACCACCGCGTGCGATTACGGTGTCCATCACGTTTTTCGCCTTGTAGCGTTCCTCGCGGCTCACCACGGTAAATAAAATTTCGCGTGACGGCTTGCTAATTGCATATTCCAGTGAGCGACGCATGACCGTGCAAACCGCAATCACCGCCAGTGTGGGCATGGCCGCTGTGAACCCCAGAGAAACGATCGCCAGCACCGGCAACACCGTCAGGCAAAACACCAGCCCGGCACGCCGCACCAGTGTGCTGGTAATGAAAAGTTGAATGAATAGCGTCAGCGCGTTCACCGCCAAATCAATCTGCGCAAAAAGCTGCAACCGCTCGGCAGAGGTTGGAATCGTCTCGGCTACCAGACGCAATTGCTCCAGATAAAAATAAGTGCCCAGCGCCTGGCCGATAAATATGTAGCCACCAATCGCCAGTAAATACGGTGATGAAAACGCGAGTTTCAGGCCATCAAATATGCCGCCACCCAGCGCGCGCTCTTTCGCGGCCTCCGCCACCCGCTCGGCGTCCGACACGCCCGCGCGTCGCGTCGCCCAATGACCCAGGCCGATCACGCACACGATGGATGCCGCCAATAATCCCGCTGACAGCAGCATCAAATTCGGAATGCCTACGTCTTTGGCGATGGCGGCGGTAATCGATGGCCCCACCATCGCACCGATGCTGCCACCGGCCGAAATCGCACCAAACAATCGCCTGGCGCGTTCGCTGTTGAACACGTCCGACATAAAGCTCCAAAACACACTCACCACAAAATAATTGAAGACTGATATCCAAATATAAAAGCTGCCCGCGATAATGGTTTTATCCAATGCCGCTGACTTCATTGCAACGTAGAAAAACAACAAATTAGCTATGAAAAACAGATACACCAGCGGCAGAAAAACACGGCGCGGCCAACGCGATGAAATCCATCCAAACAATGGCGTGATCAGCAGCATGCCAATAAATGTGCCCGTCCACAGCCACGGCATATTTTTCAGCCCGCCCTGAATGCCCATTTCTTCGCGCACCGGACGCAACACGTAATACGCACACAGCAAAAAGAAAAAATAAAAGAATGCCCACAAAAATGCGGGCCATTCTTCTTTGTGGATATCGATGATTGCAACCAGTTTCAATATGGCGTCCGGTGGCTTGTCTTGTCGAAGTTTAGCTCGATAACATTTAAGCGAACAAGCCCAGCACACCGTCAAGGCCGACATGGTTAAACGTGACCGTGGCTTCGGCACGAACCACAGGCTTGGCGCGATAGGCGACGGATACGCCAGCTTCGGCCATCATTTTCAGATCATTGGCACCATCACCCATCGCGATAATTTGCGACTTGTTCAAATTGAGCGAAGCCGTAATATCACGAACATGTGCAGCCTTCGCATCCGCATCGCACAACGCACCCAGCACACGACCCGTGAGCTTGCCATCGATAATCTCAAGCGTGTTGGAAAACGTAAAATCAAAACCAAAACGAAGTTTTAATTTCTCGGTAAAAAATGTAAATCCACCTGACACCAGCAATAGTTTGATGTTGATTTTTTTTGCCGCATGAAGCAAATTTTCCGCACCCGGCGAGAGTTGCAACCGTTCTTCGTAAACACGCGCAAGGGTTGCCTCTGGCAAACCCGCCAGCGCCCATACCCGCTGCCGCAAGCTCGTCGGCCAATCAATTTCACCGCGCATCGCTGCTTCCGTCACGGCAGCAACTTCGGCCTTCTTGCCCACGTAATCTGCGATTTCATCAATGCACTCGATGGTGATGAGCGTGGAATCCATGTCGCTGGCGATAAGTTTGAAATCGGCAAATGATTTTGTCGAATCCACAAAAGCGAAGTCAAGCTTTGCTTTTTCGCAATACGTTTTCACGTTATCCAATGATGCTGCATCGGCATCGGTTAGTCGAAACGCCTGATGCGAAAAATCGCCATCGATTTTTTCAATTGCGGTAGCGTGTGCCAGACTGTGCAGCGATTTCAAATCGTGCGTTTCGATGTCGTGGGCCTGGATAATGAGGTTTTGAGTGGTCATAAAATTTACGTTAATAATAACTGCATACCTCTAATATCCACGAGCATCAACAGCCATAAATGCTCTGAAATACCCGCCTACATTAGGGTTTCAATATTTTATCTCGAACTCACGCCGCCAATTCCCGCAAAATCTGCTTAATCTCCATTACCCGCAATTTCACATCCGCAATCGGGCGATCAATTCGCAACTTATCCTGCCCCGCCAATCGATACTGCTTTTTCTTTTGTATCAGCGCAATAATTTTTTGCGGCTCAATCGTTGTATCTGGCCCGAATTGCACCGTGATCGCGCTTGCACTTGCATCAATTTTAATCAGATCCAGCGGCTTGCCGAGCAATCGCAATCGATGTGAATCCACCAGGGTTTGTGCGGGTTCCGGAATCACGCCGAAACGATCCACCAGCTCTTCTTGCAACTCGTTCAACACATCTTCTGATTCGCAATTGGCGAGCCGCTTGTAAATCACCAAGCGCTCATGAGTGTCGCCGCAATACGATTCCGGCAGCAATGCGGGCGTGTGTAGATTAATTTCTGTGGCAACGTTGAGCGGCTTCATTAAGTCAGGTTCTTTGCCGGCTTTCAACGATTTCACGGCGATGTTGAGCATGTCGGTATACATCGTAAAACCAATATCGTGAATGCCGCCTGACTGTGAATCGCCCAGCACTTCGCCTGCGCCGCGAATTTCCAGATCGTGCAT
>JANXWW010000286.1 GCA_025350945.1 Burkholderiales bacterium | reverse complement strand
CCAGTGGTCACGCCTGCTTTGACAAACGGCGTGATGTAGTCAAGCACCTCGGCACCAAGGCGTCCGGCCACGCGCATTTTTTCAATTTGTTCGGGAGTTTTAATAACAACAGTCATGTGAAGCCTCAATCAGTAATTGCATTTATTATAGCAAGCCACACTATGCTTAAATTACATCCCGGATGGTTGCGTCGGTATGGTCGGAGAGGTTGAAGCGATTTCAAGTTTCCGGCGATGCGGTTTGATCACTTCGCGTTCAATCCACAGCAGCATCGCCACGGATTGTGGGTGTCGGCTGACGGTAAGATATTTCTTGACACCTTCTTCTGAAAATGCAGCCAAATTTTCATCCGGCAGCACGCAATATTCGGCGCGGTTATAGGTCAGTTCCAGCTTTTTAATTGGTCTCTCGCTGAGCACTTTCAAGATGTCTGCGGCGACAAACCAGAGTCTTTGCGTGTCGCCGGTGCCGATCTCAATTATCCGGATCTGCACATTGGCAAATTCGTAATAATTTCCCTGCCATTTTTCATAAGGCTCGCGTCGCGCCCAGTTAAGCCAGTTGGCACCCAGCTCGATAATAGGCTTTGCCATCATCGCGCCCCACAGCGCTACCGAGGCGACGGCTGCTCCTGCGTTGAACAGCGAAGCCGCGTAGGTCACCGCCGCACATATTGAGCCGCGGATGAGAATCATCAGAAAAATCTGCTGGTTTTCCATAATTGGCGCTGACTCGTGGTTAGGTTCAGAGTGAATTTGGCTGCAAAGTAAGCTTAACAGGGTGGGAAACACTTGATTTTGTTTGATTTTTTACTGTTTTTAAGGTTATAATTTAGGGCTTGCTTGGGGCTACTGATGAAATGGTGCAGTTTTATCCTCGCCAAGAAATTCAAGTTTCAAAAATACGCACACTTGCTACACGTTAAGGTCTTGTCTGGAGAAGCATTCAAACAAGCTTACAGCGAGTGGAGGCTAACCTTAACTTCGGAGTATTTCAATGTCAGTCACGATGCGTCAAATGCTGGAAGCCGGTGTCCACTTCGGTCACCAAACCCGCTTCTGGAACCCCAAAATGGCACCGTATATTTTCGGTGCGCGTAACAAAATTCACATTATCAATCTTGAGAAATCGCTCCCAATGTATCAGGACGCACTCAAGTTTGTGCGCAATTTGGCGTCCAACAAGGGTACCATTTTGTTCGTCGGCACCAAGCGTCAAGCTCGCGAAATCGTTATGGAAGAGGCGCAGCGTTGCAATATGCCTTATGTCGATTCGCGCTGGTTGGGCGGCATGCTCACCAATTATAAAACCGTCAAGGTTTCGTTGAAGCGTTTGAAAGAGCTGGAGCAAATGGTTGAAGACGGCTCGCTCGAAAAATTGAGCAAAAAAGAAGGTCTGATGTTCTCGCGTGAGCTTGCAAAATTGCAAGGCTCAATTGGCGGCATCAAAGACATGACTGGCGTGCCGGATGCGATTTTTGTGATCGACGTCGGCTTCCATAAAATTGCGGTGACCGAAGCGAAAAAGCTCGGCGTGCCGATCATCGGCATTGTTGATACCAACAATTCAATGGACGGCGTGGATTACATTATTCCGGGCAACGACGATTCGACCCGCGCGATTCGTTTGTATGCTCGCGGTGTGGCCGATGCGATTCTGGAAGGCAAGAACGCAGTCATCACCGAAATGGTGGCACAGGTCGGCGAAGAGCTGATTGAAGTGACCGATGAAGACGCCAAGCTTGATGTCAAATAAAGCAGGCTCAAAAAAAGGGGCCAAAACGGGGCCAAGAAAGGGGTCAAAAAGGGGCCAAAAAGGGGTTAAAAAGGGGTTTATGGCCCCTTTTTTTTGACTACGAATTGATGGGCTGTACGTGACAAGCAGACGCCATTGAGCGCGCAGCAAGCCGAACTCACGAATTTAGTAATACGCACGATAACGTTAGGAATAAACATGGCAGATATCACAGCAGGTATGGTTAAAGAATTGCGCGAGAAAACTGACGCGCCAATGATGGAATGTAAAAAAGCATTGACCGAAGCGGACGGCGACATGGGCAAGGCAGAAGAAATTTTGCGCGTGAAATTGGGTAATAAAGCCAGCAAAGCCGCATCGCGCGTGGCCGCTGAAGGCGTGGTCGCGGTCTACATTTCGTCGGATCAAAAGTTGGGCGCGATTGTTGAAGTCAATTGCGAAACCGATTTCGTTGCGAAAAATGATGACTTCTTGGCGATGTCGGCCAAGCTCGCCGAGATGGTGGCCAAAGATAATCCGGACAACGTGGAAGCGCTATCCGCGCTGCATATCAACGGCGTGAGCGTGGAAGAAACCCGCAAAGCGTTGATCGGTAAAATTGGTGAAAACATGTCGATCCGTCGCTTCGTGCGCGTGGCCGCGAAAGGTGCGTTGAGCAACTACATCCACGGCGGTGCCAAAGTTGGCGTGCTGGTGGATGTGACTGGCGGCGATGCGATGCTGGCCAAAGATATTTCGATGCACATTGCAGCGTCAAAGCCGAAGTCATTGGACAGCAGCGGCGTCGATGCAGAATTGATCGCCACCGAGCGCCGTGTTGCGATTGAAAAAGCCAAAGAAGACGGCAAAGCGGAAGCGATGATTGAAAAAATCGCCGAAGGTACCGTGCAGAAATTCCTGAAATCAGTTTCATTGTTGAGCCAGCCGTTTGTAAAAGACGACAAGCAGACTATTGAGCAATTGCTGAAATCGAAGGGTGCCGTGATTCACTCGTTCACCTTGTATGTGGTGGGCGAAGGCATTGAGAAAAAGGTAACCGATTTCGCGGCGGAAGTGGCTGAAGCAGCAGCGGCGGCGAAGGCGGCGAAGGTGAATTAAGCAATTTCAGAAGCTGATTCGGTAGTTGCTTTAGTGGTTATAAATAGATGAAACCCTAGTGTTGGCGGGTGTTTTGGAGCAAAAATGCCTCAAAACGCCCGCCGATTCTGGGGTTTTGCTTAGATAAAATGTAAAATGATTCAACATGTTTAGCACCACATATCTGCCATTTGTTTGACGAATTAGCGATATAAAATCTAGAACAATCTGCACACTCACTTCCCCCCACGAAAGAAGCTGACATGACCCCCAAGTACCAACGGATTCTGCTCAAACTCTCTGGTGAAGCGCTGATGGGTGACGATGCTTTTGGTATCAATCGCCCCACGATTGAACGCATCGTTTCTGAGATCAAAGAAGTGGCGAGCATGGGTGTGGCGATCGGTATCGTGATCGGCGGCGGCAATATTTTTCGCGGCGTGTCGTCAAGTGCTGCGGGCATGGATCGCGCGACTGCAGATTACATGGGCATGCTGGCGACGGTGATTAATTCGCTCGCGCTGCAAGATGCACTCGCCAAGGCAGGCCTCGTTCCCCGCGTGCAATCGGCGATCAATATTGAGCCCGTGGTTGAGCCCTACATTCGCGGCAAGACCATGCGCTATCTGGAAGAAGGCAAAGTGGTTGTGTTTGCAGCCGGTACGGGCAATCCGTTTTTCACCACTGATACGGCGGCGGCTTTGCGTGGTCGCGAGATGGAGGCGGACATTGTGTTGAAAGCCACCAAGGTTGACGGCGTGTACACGGCGGACCCTAAAACAGACAAGACCGCAACGCGCTACCATACGTTGACATTTGACGAGGCAATCATTAAAAATCTGAAGGTGATGGACGCGACAGCATTAGCACTTTGCCGCGATCAAAAGCTGCCAATTAATGTATTCTCGATTTTCAAAAACGGTGCGCTGAAACGTGTGGTGATGGGTGAAGACGAAGGCACGCTCGTTTACGTTTAAGTACGATTCGAACACGAATGATGGTGAAAAGAAAATGAATATCCCGGAGCAAAAAAAACAATCCGAAGCCAAGATGCAAAAATCACTCGAGTCGCTTAAACACGGCTTGAGCAAGGTGCGCACAGGCCGCGCCCACACGGGGCTACTGGAGCATGTTCAGGTTGAGTATTACGGCGCGATGGTGCCGATTTCGCAGGTGGGTAATCTGATTTTGGCCGATTCACGCACAATCAATGTGCAGCCGTTTGAAAAGAAAATGGCGTTGGCGATTGAGACCGCCATTCGCAACGCGAATTTGGGATTGAATCCGTCAAACGTGGGCGAAGTCATTCGCATTCCGATGCCAGCGTTGACCGAAGAGCGCCGTAAGGAATTGGCCAAAGTTGTCAAGGGCGAAGGCGAAGAAGCGAAAGTGGCGATGCGCAATATTCGTCGCGATGCGAATAACGCATTCAAGGACGCGCTGAAAACGAAAACAATTTCGGAAGATGAAGAAAAGCGCGCGCAGGATGATGTGCAAAAACTCACCGATAAATTCATCGCTGAAATTGACAAGGCGATTGCGGAAAAAGAGCGCGAATTGATGGCCGTTTAGGTCACGCGCACCTTCACTTTCCCACGTGCCTATGTCTGATTCGGCTCGCAATTCAAGCTCCACCCAAACCATCCCCGACGTCGGCTGTGTGCCGCGCCATGTGTGCATCATCATGGATGGCAATGGCCGCTGGGCGCGCAGCCGATTTATGCCGCGTGTGGCGGGACATAAACGCGGCGTGGAAGCGGTGCGTGCGGCTGTAAAAACCTGCGGGGAATTGGGCGTGGAATATTTAACGCTGTTTGCATTCTCGTCTGAAAATTGGCGTCGTCCGGCCGATGAAGTGTCGGTGCTGATGCAGCTTTTTTTGCGTGCGCTCGAAGGCGAAGTCGCCAAGCTGCACGTAAACGAAGTCCGCTTCAAAGTGATCGGTGATTTGACGCCGTTTGATGCCCGCATTCGCGAGCTGATTGCACGCGCTGAAGAGCTTACGGCAAACAATAAAAAATTAACGCTGACCGTCGCGGTGAATTACGGTGGGCGCTGGGATATTTTGCAGGCTGTAAACAAGGCGGCGGAAATGAAACTTCATGATTGGCGGGCATCAAAGGATAAAAATGCTTCAAAACCCGCGCCCATGCTAGAGTTTAAAAGTGATTGCGCTATTACCGAGCAAGATTTGTCGCCGCATCTTTCCATGAGCTACGCGCCTGAACCTGATTTGTTTATTCGCACCGGCGGCGAGGAACGCATCAGCAATTTTCTGCTCTGGCAATTAGCCTACACCGAGTTTTATTTTACGCAAGAATTGTGGCCCGATTTTAATCGCGCGAGTTTATTGAAAGCAGTGGATTCATATCGCGAGCGCGAGCGACGCTTTGGCCGCACCAGCGAACAATTACAAGCTAGCACGGCGGCCATTACCAACGATGCTACTGCCGCCTAGCTTGTGTTACTTGCCATGCTAAAAACTCGCGTCATCACGGCGCTGATTATTTTGCCGATTGTGTTTACCGCGCTGTTTACGTTTCCGAACTGGGCGTGGGATATTTTCACGATGGGCATTGCGTTAACAGCGTGTTGGGAATGGAGCCGGTTTTGCCAGTTTCCCATTGGCGGCAAGCGGATTTATTTTGCATTTTCGGCTGCACTCGCAGCGGTGATTTTTTTCGCCTATCTTGATAATCGCTTCGTTGATACATTGTTTGATTTCAAACGGCTTGCCGTCGCAGGCTTTATTATTTCTGCACTGTTCTGGTTTATCGCCGCGCCACTCTGGCTGGCTAATCTGTGGCGACCCGGCTCGCGTGCGATTGCAGGGATTGCGGGCTGGATTGTGGTGTTTCCGACCTGGCTTGCTTTTCTGATTTTGCACGATCAAAGCCCGTGGTTATTTTTGTCGTTCGCATTTATTGTCTGGGTCGCAGATGTATTCGCGTATTTCGTTGGCAAGGCCATCGGCAAACAAAAACTGGCTCCGTCCATCAGCCCCGGTAAAACCATTCAGGGTGCGCTCGGCGGCATGGCGGGTGTGGCACTGTATTTTTTCATCTGGAAAATGCTGGCCGAGCAATCGGTTTCGCGCGGTGAGACGTGGGCGAATCCACTGTTGTCGCACGGGTTGTGGGTGCTCGGATTTTTTGTCTTGCTGGGTGTGTTGTCGGTGATCGGCGACTTGTTTGAATCGTGGATGAAACGCGGTGCGGGCATGAAAGATTCGAGCGGGTTGCTGCCCGGTCATGGCGGCTTTCTGGATCGTATTGATGCGCTTACGTCCACCTTACCGATAGCCGGACTGTATATTTTGTTGACGGCCCCCAGTTGAAAAACGAATGAAAAAAATTACCATCTTAGGCTCCACTGGCTCCATCGGTGCATCCACGCTGGATGTGATTGCACGTCATCCGGATCGCTTTGAAGTTTTTGCGTTATCCGCACATTCGCGCGTCGAAGAATTGGCGCAACAGTGCAAAAAATTTCAGCCGCGCTATGCGGTGTTGCCTGCGAATAATGATTTACCCGCGCAGCTTAAAACACGACTTCGCGAACTCGGTGCCAAGACGGAGGTTTTGGTTGGCGCGACTGCGCTGGAAACCATCGCCGCGCATACCGATACCGATTATGTGATGGCCGCCATTGTCGGCGCAGCGGGCTTGGCACCGTCACTCGCCGCGGCGCGCGCAGGCAAGCGCGTACTGCTCGCCAACAAAGAAGCGCTGGTCATGGCCGGGCAATTATTTATGGATGCCGTCAAAGAGGGCGGCGCAACATTGCTGCCCATTGATAGCGAGCACAATGCGATTTTTCAGTCGCTGCCGCGCAATTATGCGGATGGTTTGCTTAAAGTGGGCGTTAAGAAAATTACGCTCACCGCATCCGGCGGGCCGTTTCGCAAACATGCGTTAAGTGAGCTAAAAAACATCACACCCGATGAAGCCTGTGCGCATCCGAACTGGGTCATGGGCCGCAAGATTTCAGTTGATTCCGCGACCATGATGAACAAGGGGCTGGAAGTCATCGAAGCGCGCTGGCTGTTCGACGCGAAACCAGAACAGATTGAAGTGGTGATTCATCCGCAAAGCATTATTCATTCGATGGTGGAATATCTGGATGGCTCAGTGATCGCGCAATTGGGCAATCCGGATATGCGCACGCCGATTGCATATGGCCTGGGATTTCCAGAGCGCATCGACGCAGGTGTGGCCATGCTCGATCTGGCGCGCGCAGGCAAGCTGGAGTTTGAGGCGCTCGATGATGCGCGCTTCCCCTGCGTGCGTCTCGCTTATGAAGCCATGCGGCGCGGCGGCACAGCGGCGGCGCAGCTTAATGCCGCCAACGAAATTGCGGTGGAAGCGTTTTTGCATCATCAGTTGGCGTTCGTGGATATTGCGTCGCTACTTGAGGAGGTGATGACCACGATCAGCGTGACGGAGGGAACATCGCTTGATGAGATTCTGGTGGCTGATGCGTACGCGCGGACGGCTACTAAAACAAAGTTAATTGAACGTCGCACCTTGTCCAGACTCTAAAGCATATGACTTTTATCACCACCGTATTAGCTTTCCTGGTTGCCATCGGTATTTTGGTGACGTTTCATGAGCTGGGCCATTACTGGGCGGCGCGCATATGCGATGTCAAGATTTTGCGATTCTCGGTTGGTTTTGGTAAGCCGCTCCTGGTTAAACACGCTGGACCTGATCGCACTGAATGGATTATCGCAGCGCTACCGCTGGGCGGCTACGTAAAAATGGCTGATGAACGTGATGGCAGCGCCGAGCCGCAAGATCGGGCGCGTGCGTTCAACAATAAAAATGTCTGGCAGCGAATTTTTATCGTGAGTGCCGGGCCAGCGGCAAACTTTATATTGGCCACATTTTTTTATTGGGCGCTATTCGTCACCGGCCTGCCCGGCACCAAGCCGTACGTGGCGTCACCCACGCCTGCCAGTGCGGCAGCAAAAGCAGGCTTCGCAGATTTCGATCTCATCACTAAAATTGACGGCAACGAAATTCAGACGTGGAGCGATGCGCGTTTGATGTTGGTAGAGCATGCGGCGAAGCGCGATGTTGCCGTCATTGAGGTGACAAATGCGGCGGATAAAATTCGCACCTTGCAATTCAGCATGCAGGAATTGACAAAAGAAGATCTGGAAAAAGATTTTCTCGGCAAGTTAGGGCTTAACGCCTACCGTCTGAAAGTTGCACCGCAATTTGATGCCATTCAGCCGAACAGTCCCGCCGCCCGCGCGGGTATTCAGCCTAAGGATCTGGCCATCTCTGCGGCGGGTGTGTCCATCGTGTCGTGGGAGGACCTGGTAAAAGAAATTTCATCCCGTCCGGGCGAGCCGGTTGCGCTAAGACTGATGCGCGCGGGCCAGGAAATCGTGTTGACGATCACACCAGACAAGGTCGAGGCGAATGGTAAAACGATCGGGCGGATCGGCATCACACCCACCATTGATCGTGCCACTGCCGACAAACTTTCCACCACGGTTCGCTACGGCGTTTTCGAATCACTCCCGCGCGCGCTGGGTAAAGTTTGGGAAATGTCCGCCTTCAGCTTGCGCATGATGGGCAAGATGCTGACCGGAGAAGTGTCGTGGAAGAACTTATCCGGCCCGGTATCCATCGCCGATTATGCCGGCCAATCCGCGCAGATGGGCTGGATTCCCTACATTACTTTCCTGGCGCTGATCAGCATCAGCCTGGGTGTCTTGAATCTGCTACCCATCCCTGTCTTGGATGGGGGACAGTTGATGTATTATATGGTTGAAATTTTCAAGGGTAGCCCGGTATCTACGCGCACCATTGAAATCGGCCAGCGGGTTGGCCTGACACTGTTGTTAACCCTGACCGCGTTTGCCTTTTATAACGATATTCATCGCCTGGTTGCCAGTTAAGTTTTGTTACTCATTCCGGCAATCCTTCCTCAGAATTTCAAGGTTACTTATTGATGCGTTTTCGCCCTCATTCCCTTAGTGCGCAGCAGACTATTATCTGTGTTGGTCAACCCTGTGCTCCTTCCAAATTACTCATTAAAGTTCTGGCTGCGTCCATCGGTGCAATGTTCTCCGCCGCCGCACTCGCGATTCAGCCTTTCGTCATCAAAGACATCCGTGTCGAGGGCGTGCAGCGTACCGATGCCGGAACCGTATTCAGCTATTTGCCCGTAAAAGTCGGCGATCAGTTGGATGACGACAAAGCGGCTGCCGCGATCAAGGCGCTTTATGCCACGACGTTTTACACCGATATTCGGCTGGAAGTTGAAAATGATGTGCTCGTCGTGTTTGTGGTGGAACGGCCTGCGATTTCGCAAATCGAAATTGTCGGCTCGAAAGAATTCACTAAAGAAAATCTGAAAGATGGCTTGAAGCAGGCTGGTATATCGGAGGCGAAAATTTTTGACCGCTCGATTCTGGATCGTGCTGAAAAAGAAATTAAACGCCAATACACCAGCCGCGGCTTTTATTCGGCCAAGGTGACGGCGACGGTCACGCCGATTGAGCGTAATCGCGTATCGCTGGCGTTCAATATTGAAGAAGGTGATGTGTCGAAGATTGTGGACATCAACATCATTGGTGCCAGCGCATTTTCGGAATCCACGCTGCTCAAGGAATTTGAACTGAGCACGGGTGGATGGTTCTCGTTTTTCACCAAAGACGATCAATATTCCAAGCAAAAACTCTCTGGTGATTTGGAGAAGCTGAAATCGTATTATCTGAACCGCGGCTACTTGGAGTTTTCCGTTGATTCCACCCAGGTCTCGATCACGCCCGATAAAGAAAAAATTTACATCACGATCAACATCACCGAAGGCACGCCATACAAAATTGCGGATATTAAATTTTCAGGTGATTTGAAAATTACCGAAGATGAAATGCGCTCGCTGTTATTGTTTAAAGCGGGTGAAACATTCTCTCGCCAGAAAGTCGTGGATTCGGTCAAGCAGATCACGGATCGGCTCGGCAATGACGGTTATTCGTTCGCCAATATTAACCCGGTGCCGGAGCCTGACCGTGAAAAGAAAACCGCGACGTTCACATTTTTCGTTGATCCCGGCAAGCGCGTTTACGTGCGCCGCATCAATGTGCAGGGCAACTCGCGCACGCGAGATGAAGTGGTGCGTCGCGAGCTGCGCCAGTTGGAATCCGGCTGGTATTCAATTGAGAAAATTAACCGCTCCAAAGAACGCCTTGAGCGAACCGGTTTCTTTGAAGACATCACGGTTGAATCGCCACCCGTTCCCGGCACCAACGATCAGGTGGATCTGAACATCAGCGTGAAAGAGCGCAACACCGGCAGTTTGCAGTTTGGTGTGGGCTATTCGCAAAGTGACAAGGTAACCGTGTCTGCATCGGTGTCGCAGGCCAATATTTTTGGTAGCGGCAATCAGCTTTCATTTACGGTCAACAATAGCCGCGTTAGCAAGATTTATCAGGTGTCCTACTTGAATCCTTACTGGACGGCCGACGGAATTTCCCGCGGTTTCGATGTCTATCGCCGCAATCTCAATACGGCATCGTTACTGACGGGCGAATACAAATCCACCACCACCGGTGTAGGTGTGCGTTTCGGAGTACCGGTAACAGAATATGATTCGATCAACTTTGGCTTGGGTTTGGAGAATACCAATCTACAGTTAGATGCCGCCAGTCCGCAGCGTTTTATAGATTACGCCAACACATACGGCGCCAAGAGCAACACTGTCCGCGGTGCGCTCGGTTATTCTCGCGATACGCGTGACAGCATCTATTTTCCCTCGCGTGGGTATCTGATTGAAGTCGGCGGTGAAGCGGGCCTGCCCGGCGGCGATATCAAGTACGTTCGCGGTCAGGCGAAAGTACAATATTTGCGACCGGTGTGGGGCCCCATTGTGCTGAGCTTGAATAGTGAACTCGGTGCGGGCGCGGGTTATGGCGGCAAACCTTTGCCGTTCTTTAAAAACTTTTATGCGGGCGGCGTGGATTCCATACGTGGCTTCCAGTCAAATTCACTCGGTCCCCGCGATGCCAACGGTGATTTTGTCGGCGGCAACAAGCGATTCGTGAGCAACATAGAATTGCTATTCCCGCTGCCCGGCGTGAAGACCGATAAATCGGTGCGATTGTCTGCTTTCTACGATATTGGTAACGTGTACGGTGGCAAAGAGAAAATTACTTTCAAGGATATGCGTTCTTCTCTCGGCGTTGCAGTAAGCTGGTTCTCGCCAGTGGGTCCGCTAAAATTCAGTTTGGCGAAGCCGCTCAAGAAAGAGCCTGACGATAAAGTGGAACGTTTTCAATTCTTGCTGGGCAGAGCTTTTTAGAATTAGTTGCCGTAACATCAGCAAAGTAGCGAACGTCATTAGGGTGAAGAAGATGGGTATTTTGAATAAAAATTTGCTGAGGTTGATTTTCTTTATGGCCGCGTTGGTGATGGGCAAGTCAACCATCGCGAGCGCTGTGGAACTCAAAATCGGCATCGTCAATCAGGAGCGTTTGCTGCGTGAATCAGCGCCTGCCAAGCGCTCCCAAGGCCGTCTGGATAAAGAGTTTGCCGCACGCCGAGCTGAACTGGATCGGATGCAGAAGCAAGGCCGTGATCTGGAAACCTCGCTGCAAAAAGAAGGCGTGACGATGCCGGAAGCAGATCGTGTTGCCAAAGAGCGCCAAATCGCACAACTGACGCGCGATTTCCAGCGTATGCAGCGCGAGATTCGCGAAGACCGTACTTTGCGCCAGAACGAAGAGTTGGCATCCATTCAGGAACTCGCGCAAAAGGCGATTTCAGAAATTGCGGACAAAGAAAAATTTGACCTGATTTTGCAGGATGCTGTATTTGTGAGTCCGCGAATTGACATCACCGACAAGGTGATTAAAGCGCTGGCAGATAAGTAAACAACCACCGAATACTAAAAAACGGCCTTCTCGAAACAGAAAGGCCGTTTTTTTTGGTATGCCCGACATTGTTTAATTTATAGCGCATGCGCCGTGCGAAAATACTAATATGCTGTTACGCGATCTGCAACTAAAATTTGGCGGTGAATGTTTGGGCGAGGTCACACGTCCATTAATGGGTGTCGGCACAATCGAGCGCGCGACTGAATCTGAGATTACATTTTTGGCCAATCCAAAATATCGCGCTGCCCTTGCGGTCACTCTTGCCGGTGCGGTGATATTAAGCGAGAAAGAGTGCGATGCGACGACCAAGCCACGGCTCATTGTGAGCAATCCATACGCATATTTTGCAAGAGTCGCACAATTGTTTTCTCCATCGATTTCATTCGCGCCGGGTGTTCATGCATCCGCAGTGGTCAGTGCGACCGCACGTGTGGCCGCGAGTGCCTCGATTGCCGAATTTGTCTCTATTGGCGATGATGTTGTGATCGGCGAAAACGTGCGCGTGGGTGCGGGCTCAGTCATTGGCAATAATGTAGCCATTGGCAACGGCACACATCTTATCGCGCGCGTTACGGTGTATGAACATTGCCGGATTGGTGCGCGCAATCTTATTCACGCGGGCGTTGTTATCGGCGCAGATGGTTTCGGGTTTGCGCCTGATTTCAACCAAGGCCACGGCCAGTGGCAAAAGATTCCACAAACCGGGCGCGTGCTCATTGGTGATGATGTCGAAATCGGCGCCAATACCACCATTGATCGCGGTGCGATGGACGACACCGTGATTGGCAATGACGTAAAGCTCGATAACCAGATTCAGGTTGGCCATAATTGCGTGATTGGCGATCACACCGTAATTTCAGGCTGTGTCGGTATTGCGGGCAGCACTAAAATTGGCAAGCGCGTCATGATCGGCGGCAAGGCGGGCATTGTTGGTCATCTCACCATTAGTGATGATGTTGTTATCTCGGCGATGACACTGGTGACCAAATCCATTTTTAAAGCCGGCACTTACACATCAGGCACACCATTGATGCCGCATCGTGAATGGCTTAAAAACGCCGTGCATTTACGCAGACTGGATTTGATGGCGGATAAAATCAAGTTTGGCTCGAATAAAATAGAAGAGGGAGAATAAACAATGACCGTGATGCAAAGTGATGAGATCAAGGAATATCTGCCGCATCGATATCCGTTTTTGCTGGTGGATCGTGTGATTGAATTGATACCGAACGAACATATCAAAGCGATCAAAAATGTATCGGTCAACGAGCCGTTTTTTCAAGGCCATTTTCCACACTATGCGGTAATGCCGGGCGTGTTGATTATCGAGGCGCTGGCTCAGACTGCAGCGTTATTGGCCATGAAAAGTGCAGGCGAAAAACGTGACGACAAAACCGTGGTTTACCTTGCAGGCATTGATGATGCACGTTTTAAACGGCCTGTGGTGCCGGGCGATATGCTGACGATGACGGCAAAAATTTTGGTCGAAAGACGTGGCGTGGTGAAATTCGCCGTACAGGCGCATGTGGGCGATGCACTTGCGTGCGAGGCGGGGTTGTTGTGTACGAAACGGTCAATTGCATAATGCAGGCGGCTCATATTTCATTGATTCATCCGTCCGCGATTGTTGACGCGCGCGCCAAGCTGGGTAATAACGTTTCAGTGGGTGCCTACAGTGTGATTGATGGTGATGTCGAGATCGGTGACAACACGAGCGTGGGCCATCATTGCGTCATCACGGGCCGCACACGCATTGGTGCAGATAATCGTATCTTCCATTTTGTCTCGTTGGGCGAAGCTAACCAGGACAAAAAATATAACAACGAACCCACACGACTTGAAATCGGTGACCGCAATACGATTCGCGAATACTGTAGCTTTAATCGCGGCACGATTCAGGATACGGGTACCACCCACATTGGCAACGATAATTGGCTGATGGCCTATGTCCACATTGCGCATGATTGCGTGGTCGGCAATAACACCACGATTGCCAATTGCACACAGCTTGCGGGTCATGTGCAGGTCGGTGATTGGGCAACACTGGGCGGCTTTACCGGCGTACATCAGTTTGTAAAGATCGGTGCGCATGCGATGTGCGGCGTATCCAGTGTCGTACTGATGGATATTCCGCCCTATGTCACCGTAGGCGGCAATCCGCTCGCCGCGGTGGGCGTCAATAGCGAAGGCTTGAAGCGGCGCGGATATTCGCCCGAGCAAATTGCGCATCTCAAGCGGGCTTATAAAATTTTGTATCGCAGTGGTTTGACATTTGCCGAAGCTAAAGCAGCGCTTGAAACGGAAGCTTTAAACGCACCCGAAGTTCACGTGCTGACTGAATTCCTGAATCGGAGTACGCGTGGCATCGTCCGCTAATTCAGTATGAAAATTGGCATCGTTGCGGGCGAAGCGTCGGGCGACATTTTGGGCGCGCAGTTGATTAAGGCTTTGAAGGTGGAATATCCGGATCTGGAATTTGTCGGCATCGCGGGCCCGCGAATGCAATCCGAAGGTGCCACCTCGTGGTACTCGATGGAAAAACTCGCGGTGCGCGGCTATGTGGAGGTGTTGCGACGCTATCGCGAGCTGGTGGGTATTCGCAATGGCCTACGCGAGCGTTTGCTCAAGGAGCGGCCCGCACTATTTATCGGCATTGATGCGCCTGATTTTAATTTAGGCCTTGAGCGCGCGTTGAAAGTCGCTGGCATTCCCACCGTGCATTATGTGAGCCCGTCCATCTGGGCGTGGCGTGGCGAGCGCATCAAAAAAATCAGGGGCAGCATTGATCAAATGTTGACCATCTTCCCGTTTGAGCCCGCCATTTACGAGCGTGAGGGCATTGCCGCAGCCTATGTGGGACACCCCACTGCGGATGCAATTCCGCAGACGCCGCAACGCGATAATGCCCGTGAGCAACTGCGTCTGGGTGCCACTGATTTAATCGTCGCCTTGCTGCCTGGCTCGCGCCAGACCGAGCTCGATTATCACGCAGAATTATTTATTGACACCGCGCGCGAGTTGCTGGAGCACTACCCGTCCGCACGTTTTGTGGTGCCGCTTGCCACTCGCGAAACGCGGGAGCAATTCGACACTGCGCGTTATCGGCTTAACGCGCAGGATTTGCCGATCCAGATTTTATTTGGGCATGCCAATTTAGCCCTTGCGGCGGCCGATGTTGCCCTGGTCGCCAGCGGCACCGCCACGCTTGAGGCGGCGATGTTGCGCTGCCCGCATGTGATTGCATATCGCATGTCGCCCACCACTTATCGCATCATGAAGCGAAAAGCATATCTGCCGTATGTGGGCTTGCCTAATATTTTGGCGGGCGAATGGTTGGTGCCCGAGTTACTGCAAGATGATGCAACGCCGGAAAATCTGGCGCACGCGTTGGGTAATTGGCTGAAACATCGCGATGCTGCGACGCGATTGCGCGAACGGTTTGGCGAAATCCATGCTTCCCTTGCAGTGGATAATGCAGCGCGGGTGAGAGATGCGTTACGTCCTTTACTGCAACGCGCGTGAGCAGGATTAACTACCGATGCGGTGTGGATGAAGCAGGGCGCGGGCCCTTGGCGGGTGCGGTGTTTGCGGCTGCGGTGATTCTGGACCCTTCACGACCGATCAAAGGATTGGTGGATTCAAAAACGCTGTCAGAAAAGCGTCGCGATTGTTTGGCGATTGAAATTCGCGAACATGCGCTGTCGTTTTCAATTGCTTTTGCGAGCGTTGAAGAGATTGATGCAATCAATATATTGCAGGCAACTATGTTGGCAATGAAGCGCGCGGTTGAAGGCCTCGCGCGCACGCCAAGTGAAGTATTAGTCGATGGGCTGCACGTGCCGAAAACAGCATTCAAGAGCCGCGCGATTGTCGAAGGCGATAAATTGATTGAAGAAATTTCAGCCGCGTCTATTCTTGCCAAAACCGCACGTGATGCCCAGATGGTCGCGCTGCACACTCAATTTCCGCAATACAACTTCAGGCAGCATAAAGGCTACGGCACGGCGGAGCACCTGCGTGCTTTGAAACTTCATGGCCCATGTGTGCTGCATCGGATGAGTTTTGCGCCCGTGCGTGCAGCGTATGCGCAGGCTGCATTTGAGTTTGCAAAATGAAAGTCATCCGTTCACGCGACAACGCATTTGTGAAGCAGCTCATTCAGCTCGCGCACTCGTCGCGCGAGCGAAAAAAAGTGGGCTTGACGGTGTTAGATGGCATTCATCTGGTGCGCGCCTATATTGATGCGATAGGTGCGCCGCGCGCCATTGCGGTGGCTGAATCAGCGCTGAATCTTGACGAGATTGCAGTATGGCTGCCGACAATTGAAGCAAAATTTCCGCGTACGATTATCAATGTTTTAAGTGCGCCGCTCATCGCAGAAGCGTCCAGTCTCGATTCGCCCGCGACTGTGTTGGCCGAAGTCGAAACGCCTCAACCACACGCAATACCGTTTGATGCGAACGCTGTGCTGGTGCTCGAAGATGTGCAGGATCCGGGCAATGTGGGGTCGATGTTGCGCAGCGCAGCGGCGGCGGGTGTGACCGAAGTTATGCTGTCCAAATCATGTGCGTTCGCCTGGTCGCCCAAAGTATTGCGCGCGGCGCAAGGGGCACATTTTTTGCTAAATATTGTTGAGGGTGCGGACGTGGTTAAATTTGTGCGCCAGTATCAAGGTCAGTCGCTGGCGTTTGTGCCAGCAGCTTCGAAGGTGTCTGGCGCGACTGCGAAGAATTTTTACGACTGCAAACTGATTAACACAACCGCGTTTCTGATCGGCAATGAGGGCGCGGGACTTTCACCGCAACTCCTGCAAGTGGCGAGCGTCGGTGTTACGGTGCCCATGCCGGGTAAAGTGGAATCGTTGAACGCGGCCGCGTGTGGGGCGATTGCCATGTTCGAGATGGTAAGGCAGCGCGCCAAAGTTACCGCGCCAGAATCGATATGAAAATATTGTCAGTGCATTGTGGAGAATTATTTTGAGTATAAATTCCGAGGCACCAACATCGAATCAGCCGCGCAATTACCGCTATTACGAATTGGTGATGGTGGGTTTTGTCGCGGTTTATCTTTGCTCAAATCTCATCGGCCCGGCCAAAGCAGCGCAACTGAATTTGCCCATTATTGGCGTGTTTACGTTTGGTGCAGGTGTTTTGTTTTTTCCGCTTTCGTATGTGTTCGGCGATATTCTGACTGAAGTTTACGGCTATGCGCGCGCGCGCAAAGTTATTTGGGCGGGCTTCGGTGCGATGGCGTTTGCGGCGATTATGGCCACTGTGGTGGTGGCACTTCCGCCAGCACCGGGATGGGCGAATCAGGCGGCTTATGAGACAGTATTCGGGCAAACGCCGCGCATTGTGGCCGCATCTATGATTGCCTATTTTTGCGGTGAGTTTGTAAATTCATACGTGCTTGCAAAAATGAAACTTGCAGCGTACGGAAAAGCGAATGGCAAGCAAATGAGTGTGCGTTTTGTCGTGTCCACTATCTTTGGTGAAGGTGTTGACTCGCTACTGTTTTATCCCATCGCGTTTTACGGCATTTGGGGAAACGATTTGCTGCTCAAAGTCATGGCCGCACAATGGGGGTTGAAGGTGCTGGTCGAGATTGTCATGCTGCCGATCACCATCAAAATCGTTAACGCATTAAAGCGCGCCGAGCAGGAAGATTTTTACGACCGCAAAACGGATTTCACGCCGTTTTCGTTAAAAACATAAAGTGAAATTTTCATTATGAACATGGTTGAAATTTTCGGCGGCCTTGGCGCTGCCTGCACGACACTTTCATTTGTCCCGCAGGTGTTGAAAATCTGGGAAACACGATCCGCGAAAGATGTTTCGCTGCCGATGTACTTCATGTTTCTTATGGGGGTTATCTGTTGGCTTGTTTACGGGCTCATGCTGAATGCATGGCCGATTATCATCGCCAATGCGGTGACCATGTTGCTGGCGGTCGCGGTGGTGGTGATGAAGCTGCGCTGGAGTTAGCTATGTACCGGTAACTCGCCGCCGCAGTTCCAGCAAAGCTCAAATTCGCCGGGGCTGGATTCGCTGCACGTGCCGCATGATTTTGCCTCGCTGGGCACCGAAGCACGGCTATATTCGGCCACTACCGCGCGTGCGTGTTGCTCCTGGTGAACTTGTGAAATCCACACCTGCGGATACGCCGCCGACATCGGTAAGTCGCCCAGCGCGCCAATCGCATTCGCGTTGAAGATATGCGCGGGAATGCCGGCCTGCTCAAGCATGTTGCGCACGAGATGCGCGTCTGGAAGATTGGCTGCGGTATAGATACGCTTCATGGCTTTATGATCGCATGATCATTGGGTGATGTAAGGAGCAATGGTCAAGACATTATCAAACAAGAATGAAAAAAGCCGCGCAATTTTCATCGCGCGGCTTTTTACTCAACGCATTAATGACGATCAAAACGCAAACGCGACGTTTGCTGTGAAGCCATCTTCTTTTACGTTGGTACGGCTGAACGTGCCCGAATAAATCAACGCCAGGCTGATTTGATCGGTGATGCTGCCGCGTACGCCCAGTGTGGCAGCGCCCCACTTTTTGCCGGGACGATAGCCGGGGATTTCATAGCTGATACCCTGTGCGATGGTGACAGGAGTCGCGGTCACGAAGCGCTCATCGCGGCTGCTTTCCTGTTCTAGCGAAACCCGCGCAAATGGTGTCCATTTGCCGATATCAAAACTGGCGCGTCCACCGATACTGGTGATTTTTGAGGCACGGGTTTGTTCGCCGATTTTCAGATCGGTGGACAGCGCCGTTGCGGCGTTGGCGTTTTCAGTAAAGCCATTCACCGTTACGTTTTGCGCGGTGTAGGCAATGAACGGTCCAACACTTACAGCACCGAACGCAAAGTCATATCCTAAGCCCAAGCCGAGTGACGCATTCGAGCCTTTGGTGCTTGACGAATTGGTGCGGGTGACTTGTCCCAGTTTTACGTAACGTTTCACATTATCAAACTTGAGATCCGCTGCCGTGCCCATAAAGTTTGCGTACAAGCCGTTTGATTTGAATGACCCAAATATTGACAGTAACGTTTCGTCGGTTTCAAATTTGCCCAGCGAACCCATGGTGGCATCTGCTGTGGTTTTACCGATGGCCGCGCCTAAAGTGAATGCTTCCGATGCGCGGAATGTCACGCCTGCGGTGGCGGAACGATTCTTCGAATCGGTTTGCGGGCTTAATCGATTGGCAGAAATATCTGATTTACCGCCATCACCTGCGGCAAACGCGGATACCCGCCCCACTGCGCCTGCGCCACCCGTGCGCAAGCCTGAATCCAGGGTGCGGATATGCGCTGCACGTGTGGCCAGTGGCACTTCTGCCATGGTTGAATATGCGTTGGGACCATCGATCAACGATTTCACGAAATCAGCAACAATTGCGTGCGCAGCGCTGGTGGGATGCACCGGATCAGCATACAAATAAGTGTTCGCCGCACCGGCGGGTGTGTTCGCAGCAGAGCAGGTGAGTGCTGAGCTACCAATTGGCTGACACGCCGGTGTGGTGATATTCGTAAAACCGAACGCTGCCGCATTGGCGCGAACTTCAGCCAGCAGCGTATTTGTATCCACCGGGATCACGCTCAGATTCGACGCGCGCAAGCCGTTAAAGAGCGTGGTGTTATAGCCTGAACTAATGGCGGTGACTGATGCCGTTGCCGGGTTGGAGGCAAACGCGGGTGTGACGCCGATATCAGGTATGGCAAATACCAAAACATAACGCGCGCCCGCCGCCTGCAAGCGCGCAACCTGGCCTACTTCGGCGTTAGCCGTATTGGCTATATTTGCCGAAAGCTGTGCCTGGGTGATGGTGCCGCCCAGCAAGCCTTCTAACTGCGTGAATATGTCGTTTGCGCCAAACCACACGCTGTACAGGGCATTAGGATCGGCTCTGCCGCCCGATGCGGCCAGATACTCGCTGATCTGCGTGGCAGAGGGTCGCTGCGCATTGAAAGGGCCAACGCGGCTGGCGGGTGCGTTGCCGAGGGCCTGCGCGCCACCTTGCGCGTAATTGGTGCCGCCCTGATTGGCGGGCTTACTGGCACCGCCGTACGACTGTGCAATCAGCTCTGCCCAGACCGGACCTGGATTGGTGGTGAATCGACCAAGGCCAGCGGCGGCGGTTGGGCCGATTGCAGCGGCAATGGCAGGGCGGAAATAACCTGAATCTGACAGCGAATCACCGAAAACGTAAAGCCCTGAAAAAGTAACCGCATTGGCGGCTGTTGCGCTGAGCGCGAGTGCGGCAGTGACAACCGCAGGCAATAACCGTTTTGCAACGCGTTTTTGAATCAACATGAGAAGCTCCTCGCAAGATAAATTATTAGATATATTTTTGTAACCATTTTTTTTACTTAAAGATAATGGCATAAAAGTCGAAGTTTCTCAAAGAAGTTTGACTCTATCACCTGCGCAAAACGGGATTTTAAAAATACAAAAAAATAAAGATCCTCGCCAGTAAAGCCGTTTGAGGCAAAAGCGCGCCAAGATGCTTTCTGGTATTGGAGTTTATGTTTTTTTCTTGATTACTTTCTTGATTTGACGTGATGGTGATTTTGCATTTATAAAAGCCGCCTTGGCGGCACCGCTCAATGTCGACCGCAGCCATTGCTGCGCAGCAGATGGCCGCGTACGCTGATGCCACACCATATCGACTTGAACCTTCGGCACCGCGAACGGCAATTCACTTACCTTGAGCTCAGCGCTCATGCCCGTTGAGGGCAAGAAATGTCGCGGCAGTACCGTAAGCAGATCTGAGCCCACTACTACGCGACCCGCCGTAAAAAACTGATTCACCGTGAGCACAATGCGGCGGGTGCGATGCAGCGCAGCGAGCGCTTCATCGATAAAGCCAAACGGACGCCCTGAAAAACTCACCAGCAGATGGCGCGCATTGCAGTAGGCATCAATGGTGAGCCGCTTGGACGCGAGCGGGTGATTGCGCCGCATTACGCACACATACTCGCCGCTGTAGAGTTGCGCGTGCGCAAATGCGCCAAGCGCGCCGGTTTGCATTGCGTCCAGCGCAATCGCGGTGACGACGGCCGGAAAATGGCCCACGGCTAAATCAACTTCGCCGCCGTCGAGCAAGGCGCGCGGATCGCGTGTGGTGAGCGGCAGTACGCGGATGTTAATGTGCTGGGCGCTCGATTCCATCTGCCTAATCAGCGCTGGCACGAGCATCGCTGCGGTGGCATCGGCCATCGCCAGCACGAAACTTTGTTTTGAAGTGGATGCATCGAATGCATCAGGTGAAATCGTTGCCTGCAAGCCGGCGAGCGCATCACGCACCGTAGGCCACAGCGCCAGCGCTCGCGGCGTGGGGGTGACGCCATAGCCCGCGCGAACGAGCAGATCATCTCCCAATGCCTCGCGCAGGCGGCGCAATGCGTTGCTGACAGCGGGCTGCGTCATCGCCAGCTCTTCGGCCGCGCGTGTGATATTTTGTGTCGCCATGACCGCATCAAATACGCGCAGTAGGTTTAAATCCAGCGCATTAAATCGTTGTGCCACTAACATTTCCCCTATGAAGTTCGCGTTTTCGCGTTCGTGGATGAGTGTCACGCGATCATACTATCAATAATATGAATAGATTAAATCACTAATATAAATTTGATAAATAGTTGCGCCTACCCTACATTCAATCTGTCAAAACAAAAACTTATTGAAAGCAATTTATGTCAGTTCATCTTCCCAACCACTTTGGTTTTGAGCGCCTCGCCAACGATCAATATGCGCTCACCACGGCATTCTTTCGCAGGCTGTCTAGAATCCGTTTACAAGATTTTATCGTTGGCCTGGTCGTGATGGCAGTCGTCACCATGGCCGAGCGTGCGCTTGATTCAGTGTCAACTGGCTTTGCGTTTGAATGGATTGCGCTGAGTGCGGTTGCGCTGATTACTTTTGCGATGCTGGGAAAAATTGTGGCCCGCGGCACTGCGGTGGCCAGGGGCTGGTTTCTTGCACATCTGATTGCGTCGCGTGAAGCACGCGCAGAAGAAAATCTTCTGTGGCTGGCCAAAGGTGATCGTCGCGTGGTGGAGGATATTCGCGCCGCACGTGATCGCCAGGAGTGGAATGTTTAAACGGCGATGAATTCGACTAGCCTCGGCATGGTCAATGACACTGGCACTGGCACCTGTCGAATATGCAAGGGTTTCTGACGGCGTGCCTGCTTAACCAAACGCAGCAGCAAAAAGTGTGCTGTAAGTTATCGAATCAAGCTCGCCCGTTACGGTGAGTGCATTCGCGACCTGAAACGCTTTGAGCGCGCCTGGTGTGCGGTTGCCGAGTACGCCGTCAATCTTTCCCGGCCCAAAGCCCAGCAGCAATAACGCGTCCTGCGCAGTGCGCAATTCAAGATAAAGCCCATCACTTGGCCAATTCCCCATGATGCAGATTTTAATGCAGGCTCGACGCCGAGCTTTTGTTGCTCGCACAATTGAAGCGCGCGTTCCAGCTTGGTGTATTGAATGGCTAGCGGGCCGCAGGTGCCTTGCGGGCCAGAGATATCCGGATCGGATTTGTTGAATTGGCCATCAGTGAATTCGCAAAATTTGTGACGCTCAAATAATATTTGCGGCCGACGATCCACGCGAAAGCCAAAGCCCTGTGTGGTGCTGCCAGTCTCAACTTCGAATACTGTCCAGAGGGCCGCCGTTTGCGCAGATTCGAACCCAAGACGGCTCAATCCCTGTACCAACCCTGCCCGCGTCATGGGAATTGCTTGGCTGATAAAGTTCATTGCTTACCCCAGATGGGTAAACATAAAACTTATTGTTGCTCAGACGTGATGATTTTTCAAGCGAGACTATAGACTATTAAGCGGATTCGAACTGAAAGCGATGGCGCTGACGTCACCGCGCCTCTATATCATTTGGCAATTCGGGCTATTGCTCTCTCGCCAACTGGTGCGGCGTTCAGAGCATTTATGCTTGTGAAGCCTCGTCTTTATTAGGGTTTACTTACCTGCTCGCTAGTAAACCCGTCTCACTAACCGTGCCTCATGCAAAATCGTCGCAGCCAGTTCTTCAATGCTTTTTGTGGTGGAATTCAAAAACGAAATACCGGCCTGATTCATGAGTGACTCCGCTGCCTCGACTTCCCATTTGCAATTTTCAATCGAGGCATATTTGCTGTCGGGTTTACGTTCCTGGCGAATGGTTTGCAGCCGATCTGGCAGAATCGAAAGTCCCCACACTTTTTGCCTCAGCGGCAGCAGCGCAGGCGGTAATTTCATGCGCTCCAGGTCTTCCGGAATCAACGGGTAATTCGCGGCCTTAACACCAAATTGCAACGCCATGTAAAGACAGGTTGGCGTTTTGCCGGAGCGCGATACGCCCACCAGAAT
>JANXWW010000198.1 GCA_025350945.1 Burkholderiales bacterium | reverse complement strand
TGTGTGCGACGCCTACGCGCCGAATCAGCGGGGCACCAATGAAAACCAGATCGGTATGCTGCGTCGTGATCTCCCCAAAGGCATGACGCTGGACACGCTGACGCAGGCTGAGGTCAGAAAGCTGGAGAAAAAATATAACAGTACCCCCCGCAAATGTCTCGGCTTCAGAACCCCAAGTGAGGTAGTCTTTGGTCACCCGCCGCGTGTCGGGACTCGTACTTGAATCCGCGTAAATGCCCTTAAAGCCTTGCCAGTACTAGAGTTTTGCTGCGCGTAATTGTTTCACTGCACCCCACGCCATCGCCGCCAGTACGCCAACGCCCAACAACAACGCACCCCATAAAATAAATTTTTTGCGCTCGCCTGACGATGTGGCGTTGTCGCTCTCCAGACGCTCAGGATAAAACTTGACGTCCTCTGATGCTGCCATCCGTGCGAACGCGGTGATGCGTTGTGCCGTAAAGTCAGGCACGATGGTTTGCAATGGCAGTGCAACGCGCGCGGCACCGGCTGCGCCGACGGCCACGGTCAGCGCTTCACCCGGATTAACGGCGGCAATAAGTTCTTGCGCGTCATATTCAATCGCAGCCGAAACAAGATTTGTCGCGATCCCGGCGGAACTGGCGGGGGCTTCAATTTTCAGTTGCCGAACCGAAATATTTCCCAGCGATAGCGGCGCATTGGTTGAAATAATATTTTTATTGTTGATTGGATCAATCAAATCGAGCTTGAATAAAACTGTACTTGCCAGTTGACGCCACGGCTGTTTGTCGTTGTCGCGGCCCAGCACCGTGATCGGCAGTAGCGTGCCGGTTTGCTCTGTGGTCAGGGTCAATGCTCGCAAGCGTAACGGCGAGGCCAGTTGCCATTCCTGAGCGTGGGTGGTGGCAATCGTTGGCGCACCCAAATTGCGTCGCGGTTGTGCAATCGGCACACGACGGGATGATTCCATCGCCAATGTGGCACCGCGAATAACAATCGCGCCTGCCGTTTTTTGTTGAGGCCATGTTACGCGCAGATAACGCCCCTTGATTTCCGCGCCCGCGGGCAAATCAATGCTCGTTAATTGCGGCGCGCCCGCATCACTAAACCGATACATTGATCGCGCTGCCGTGATGGTTTCCCAATTCGATAAATTAGCACTTGCCTCCACGTTAAGCGGAATCACCTGATTGGGCGGCAAATCGATATCGAATTCGATATTCGTCAGCACGCCTTCGGTGGCGCGCGTATCCAGCAATACACCGCCTTCATTGATCGATGCGCTACTCAGCGCGCGATCACGATCAATCACCACGTTCATATCATCGCCGCGCGTTTCAATCCGTATTGCTGCATTTCCAGCCGCGGCGGGCTTGCCACTTTCGCGAATAACAAATGCTTTAAGCGCAACTTTTGTCGCGATGGTGGTTGTCGCCTCACTCTCGCTAGAACGTAAGGCAAAAGGTACTGGCTCGCCACCGCTTTTAAATAAGCGCAAATCATTTAGATCAGCCGATTGACTGTGCATGATCAAATCTGCGGGCAGTGCAATGCGCTGTAGCGAGCCGCCACCCGCTTGCGGCTGCACGCGCAGGGTCGCGGCCATCTCGTTGAGCGTAAATTGTTTTGCGGTTTGTGCGTTGGCAGTGGCGGCAACCATGGTTGCGGCGCACAAAAATAATATCGAAAAAATTTTCATGCTGGATTCTCCCGTACAGCAATCTTGTTTGCTGGCGGCAGCGGCGCAAAAAATCCAACAATTAAAATCAACACACCCACGCCGATAAATGCCACCACCCGCGCTACCCCGCCCGTATTCGACATATCGATGGCAATCAGTTTTAGCACGGTTAATCCGAGCAATGTGGCCCCCAGCATCCACAAGCCGCGTCGTGCCTTGCGATGGCCCATTACCATCATGATGAGCGCCATCACCGACCACAAAATCGCATAACCGGTCTGCACAAAAAACGAGCTGAACAAGTCATGTGCATTCCACGGCACCGCGAAAAAGTGGTGCGCAATGCGCAGCCAGACCGTGTTGATAAACACAAAGCCCAGCGCCAAATAGGGAATCCAGACGCCGCTTGAATTCAGCCCTCTGCCGGCAATATTCAAGCGCCGCATGAGCAGCACCCATGAAACACCCGCCGCGATTACCAGTGCCACCGTGATTTCAGTGGGATTTAGAAATGGAATGTAGGGCAGGGGTGCGGCATTGCCGTTCGATAATAGTGCTAGTCCGAGACCACCGATAAATGTGCCGATCACGAGCGGAATGGCGGCGATAAAAATATAGCTTTGCATATAGGGTTCAAGTGGCCAGCGCTCGGGTGTTGTTTCGTTCGCGGTTGTACGTTTTACCCAAACGATCAGCAACGCGAGCGCCACGACAGCGGCGATAACCAGCGTCACCGAGGCCCACGCGGTGCGCCACAAATCTGCATTCGTCACCAAACGGGCAAGTGCGCCACCGCCAAGCACAACCACAATCCACACCGTGACCGCATGCGCGATGGAATACCATATGCTCGGCATCTTGTCATCGTTGTCGCGCATCAGCCAATAGTGAATGATGAGTGCCAGCGGCCAAATAATGAAGCCGATGCGATTAAATCCGGCATCAGCATCAACCACTGAAGTCGCCGCTAATAATGCAAGCAGCGGCAGCGCTACCAACGCAATTGAGCGCGCCGCCGCCCACTGCAGCCACCGACCGATCACAAAGCTCAGCGCCACACTCACCAACAACACCATCATTACCACCAGCGGAATATCCGCTCTTTGCAGCAGCACACGATAACTGTCGCTGCTCGTCAGCGGCGGCAGATTGCGGTGCAGCTCATTGACCCACGCCACACACCACAGCAAAAACGCATAGGGAATCGCAACAGCGGCAAGCATTCGCTCCACGGGAAAATAAGCACGCGCCAGCGCGGAGGCGTTTTCTATTTCTATCGCTTGGTCTTCAACTTTCTCGCGACGCAACACCCAGCCAATTACCGTCGCGCCCAGAGCGATAAGCAATAGGCCAATAAATTGTGTGTTCAAAAAGAATCGTGTGACCTCGACTGAACGCTCCCACGCGCCACCGGTAATGCCGAGATAAAAAGTAACCAGCGCCACCGGCTGCAACGCAAGCCCAAACGCGCGTGCGAGCCAGCGCTGCTGCCGTAATCCCACCCACACAATCGCTGCACCTTCGATTGCCCACGCTGCAGCGGTAATCTCGGCACCAAACGCAAGCGGGATTGCCAACGTCGCAAAACCCACACCAATCGCCAACAAACTTTCACCCGCGAGGAATGCCGATCGCGGCGCTGGATCGCGACGCGCGCGCTGTGCCTGCCAAAGTGCAAGCGCAAGATAAACACCGCCTGCCATCAAAGCCGAAAACGCCCCCGCATAGTCAATCAAATTGGGCGTAGCTCGCACCATCGCCGCCTGCAAACCAAAACCCGCCAGCGCCATGCCGAACACCAGCGTGCCATCGACATAACTATCGCCGGTCTTAGCTTCGTCGGCGATATTGCGGTTCGCGTAGATGAGTGCAATCGCCACATAAATCGCCCAACCGATCAGCAAAAATAGCTGACAACTCGCGTAATGAATCGCTTCATAACGATCATTCGCCCATACACCGGCAATGCCAAACGTTAAAATAAAACTGATAACGCTCAGCACGCGCCATGTCTTGAACCACGCAATTACCAAGACCGCGATATTGAGCAACGCAAAATAAGTAAACAAGGCAATGTGACTGCCGCCGCCGGTCGAGAGCAATCCGGGCACCAAAAATCCGCCGGTAAACCCAATGACCGCCATCGCGCGCGAGTTTTGCAGCAGTGCCAAGGCAGTCGATAACGCACACACCGCCAACATAAACGAGAAGGCAATTTTTGGATCGATCAAATGATAGAGCTTGAACGCTGCAAAGATCGTCAAATACAAAATCGCCACCGCTGCACCTTGCAGCGAAAGTGCATAGCCGGGTCGTGATGTCTTCGTGCGCCAGCCGATGACCAGTAGCGCCACGGCAGCCAAACCAATTCCGGCCAGACGAATTTCAATCGGCACAAAACCGTTATCAACCGCAAATTTTGCGAGGAATAACAGGCCTAAAAAAAGCACCACAATGCCGATGCGCACCACGGTATTGCCGCCGAACAACCAGTTTTTTGCAGCGAGAATGCCGGTCTCAATTGCAGATGGCTCGTCTGGGATGGTGGTGTTTAAAACGGCGGCATTTGGGATGGTGACGCGCGGCGCAGGTTGTGGAGTTCTGATTGCAGCTTTCGGTTTTTGCAATGCGGCCAAAGTGCCGTCCGGGTTTCTGGGGAGATCGGCTTCAAGCACAGGTGGCGTCACGATTTCACTTGGTGTGGGTGCTACTTCCATGTTGACCGAAGGCTGTGCTGTAGTTGCCACCGCCGCTGCCACCGCCACCGCCACGCTTGGCTGCACGTCGGCCTTGCTGGATTTAAGCGCTTCCAAGCGTGCTGCTTTTTGTTTGCGTGCTTCTTCAGCATCCCAGGCCGCGGCGAGTGCCTGTTGCGCATCGGCAACGGATTGTTTTAATTTTGAACCAATGATGAGTTGCAAACTAAGACCTGCAAAAAATCCCCAGAATCCGCCGTAGAACCCGCTAAAAATACCATCGCGCCCGAACACGCCGCCAAACACCGCGCCCCAAATAACACCCCATAAAATCAACATACTTATTTCCCTTTTTTATTTATTGTCGTTGCTAAAGTTGTTACTAGAGCGCGTAGGTCAGGTTGCGCAGCTACCTGACGCCAAACGTAACATTAGCCATCTATATCAGGTAGCTGTGCTACCTGACCTACAGAAAAACGCTAGTATTGGTGAGCCTTTCAGGCCAAATTTGCTTGAAAAGCCGCGCTAGTGCTAGGGTTTTGTTAAAAATAGCTCCAGTAAATCATTCAAAAACAACCGCCCCTTTGCCGTCGGTTTTACATGTAAATGATCGCGTTCAATCAAATTCAATGATGCCGCTTTTTCGAGCTCGCGCGAGATTGTCGAGATCGGTAGTCCGGTTCGCTCCACAAATAATGTATTCGCAAAACCATCTGTCAATCGTAGCGCATTCAGCATAAATTCAAACGGCAATTCTGCCACGCTGACAATTTTTTCTTCCTGATTACTCAAGCCAAGCGCGGCTTTTTCCATATAGGTTTTTGGCTGCTTGAATCGCGCCTCGCGGGTGATGCCGCGTGCCGGATCAGGGTAGGAAATCTTGCCGTGCGCACCTGCGCCGATGCCGACGTAATCACCGAATTGCCAATAATTCATATTGTGTTTTGCGCGCATACCTGGCTTGGCGTAGGCCGATGTTTCATAGTGATCGAAACCTGCCGCGCTTAATTTTGCTTCAATCATATCCTGCATATCGGCGGCTAACTCATCATCGGGCAGCGGTGGCGGAAAGCGATGAAATAAGGTATTCGGCTCGAGTGTTAAATGATAAATCGACAAGTGATCGGTGTTGCATGCGAGTGCGGTTTCAATATCAGCTTCGCACTCGGCGAGCGTTTGATTCGGCAACGCGAACATCACATCCAGATTGATATTATCGAAATTTTGATGCGCAATATCGATGGCGCGCTTGGCTTCTTTATCGTTGTGCACGCGGCCCAGCGCCTTTAAATGCGCGGCATTAAAACTTTGAATACCAATCGACAATCGATTCACCCCCGCCTCACGAAAGTCGCGAAATTTTTCCGCTTCGAAGGTACCGGGGTTTGCTTCCAACGTAATCTCGGCCTCCGAATCCAGCGTCACGCGTGCTCTCACCGCCGCGAGAATCGCATCGATTCCCTGTGCAGAAAAAAGGCTCGGCGTACCGCCACCAAAAAACACCGAATACACGCGCCGCCCCCAAATTTTCGGCAAAGTGTAATCGAGATCCGAAATTAAACAGTCAATATATTGTTGTTCGGGGATGTCGGTTTTCGCTTCATGCGAATTGAAATCGCAATAGGGACATTTGCGAATGCACCATGGAATGTGAATGTAAATTGATAGCGGCGGCAATATGGATAGGCTTATCTGGCGGGCCGATCCAAGCATAATTGGCTGCGAAGTAGCGCCCATGCTGGGGTTTGCAATATCGCTCATAGGCGAAACTGCGCCAGCTTTTTCGCCAATTCTCGCATCGCAATACCGCGATGGCTCTCGCGAATTTTTACCTCCGCCGGTAATTCGGCGGATGTGCAACCGTATTGCGGCAGATAAAAATGCGGGTCGTAACCAAAGCCACCCGTGCCGCGCGCCTCGGCCACAATTTCGCCATGCCATGCGCCATCGGCGATCAGGGGATGCGGATCGTCTGCGTGTTGAACCAAAACCAATGCCGCGTAATAAAACGCGCGCCGATCTTCAATGATTTGCATCGCAGCAACAAGTTTTTCGTTGTTGCGTGCGTCCGATCTTGGCTCACCTGCATAGCGCGCGGAGTACACGCCCGGCGCGCCATCCAGTGCGGGCACGCAGATGCCAGAGTCATCCGCGAGCGTGGGCAGCCCAGTGGCGCGCGAAGCGTGCCGCGCCTTGGCGAGAGCGTTTTCGATAAACGTGGCGAATGGCTCTTCCGCTTCACTCACGCCCAATTCGCTTTGTGGAATGGCGAGAAAATCGAATGGCTTCAACAGTTCTGCGAATTCGCGCAACTTGCCTGCGCTATTGCTGGCGATTACAATTTTTTTCATAGCGCGAAGCATAGCTGAATAGATAAGTTACCGCGAGGCTGTTCGCATTCTGTATCGGCTTATTTTAATAATCGTGCGGTGGTGGCATGATGCACCGCCCAATGATCAAGAGGGTGTATCTACGCAGCGTAAACTAGTACGATGACCCGGAAATAGCGGGACAAAATGAAAGCGATGGATTTGTCTGCGGGGCAAGGCCTCATTTGCACAAATCGCCACCAATGCCGCATAGGATACGAAGGCGACACGATAAATGGCAATCATGATTTCTGAAAACTTGCGCGTACTGGCCGCACGCGCACTCACGCGTGCAGGCGCATCCACAGTTGCCGCCGCATCTACCGCGCGTGCGCTGGTGGCCGCAGATGAACATGGCATTGGCACGCATGGCGTCTCGCGCACCGCACATTACGCGGGCCATTTGCGCAACGCGCGCGTGATCGGTGATGCCGTGCCACACATTGCCCATGAACGTGGTGGCGCGTGTTTGATTGATGCGGGTAATGGCCTTGCTTATCCCGCATGTGAAATAGCCGTGGCTGAACTCATCAAACGCGCCAAACAATTCGGTGTCGCCTATGTGGGCATCACCAATTCCAATCACAACGGCATGACCAGTTTTCATCTGGAACCACTCGCTGAAGCGGGGCTGGTTGCGCTCGCGTTTTGCAACTCACCCGCGGCGATGAATGCGTGGGGCGGCAAGCGGCCGATATTTGGTACCAATCCGATCGCGGCAGCTTTTCCACGGCGCGGACAATGGCCGGTGATTATTGATCTGGCGCTAACCGAAGTCGCAAAAGGCAAACTGATGATGGCCGCGCGGGACAACAAACCGATTCCACTGGGCTGGGCATTGGATCGCGACGGCAAGCCCACCACTGACGCGAATGAAGGCATTCACGGTAGCCTCGTGCCTGCGGGAGGTGCTAAAGGTGCGATGCTGGCATTGATGATTGAGTTACTCGCAGTCTCGCTTACCGGTGCCGCATTCGGCTTTGAAATGGATTCGTTTTTTTCGGCCTCCGGCAACACCGCGCGATTGGGTCAGGGGTTTTTGGCGATTGATCCGGGTGCGATGGCGGGGAATGAAATTTACAGCGAGCGCGTTGAAGCCTTAGTCACGGCGATGCTTGAAGATGACGGCGTGCGTTTGCCCGGTTATCGCCGATTTGAAAATCGCGAAAAAGCGCAACGTGACGGTGTGGAAATACCGGATGCCATCATCGCTGAATTGAATGCCTTGACCGCATGATTCCAATCGAACAATACAACGCGTGCATCAAAGCACCGTTCGCCACGCTCGGCATCGTAGCCGACGACACGCATTTGCTGGCGATTCATTTTCTGCCCGCCTCCATTCACGCCAAGCCGCCCACGCCTAATACCATCGCGCATTTGGCGGCAGTACAGTTAATGATTTATCTCGATAAACCGAGCTTTAAATTTGATCTGCCGATCAAACTCAACGGTAGCAAACATCAGCTTGATGTATGGCACGCGATTGAAAAAATCCCGGCGGGCAAAACAAAAACGTATGGTGAATTGGCGTTGGTAATTGATTCATCGCCGCGCGCGGTCGGCACGGCGTGCGGAAAAAATCCGGTGCCGATTGTGGTGCCGTGTCATCGCATCACGGCGGCGAATGGCCTGGGTGGATTTATGGGCGGCAAGCGTGATGACCCACTCGCGATCAAGCGCTGGCTGCTCACGCACGAAAGTTATTTTTTATTGTGAGCACTGATCCCATCATCGATCAGTTCGCGGATGCGGATTTATGAGTGCTGATCCCATCATCGATCAGTTCGCGGATGCGGATTTATGAGCGCTGATCCCATCATCGATCAGTTCGCGGATGCGTTGTGGCTCTCGGACGGCCTCGCGCGCAACACGATCGAAAGTTATCGGCGCGATGTGACGCAGCTCAATGATTGGCTGCTCGCACAAAGGCGCGCGTCACTCGTTAATGTTGCAGCCGATGATTTAAAAGAATTTTTGGCGCATCGCGTTGAGGTTGTAAAATCCAGCGCACGCTCTACCGCACGCTTAACCTCCGCACTCAAACGTTTTTTTCAATATCTGATTCAGGAACGTCTCGTGGCGAAAGATCCCAGCGCGGCGCTGGAATCGCCCAAGCTCACGCGCGGCCTGCCGAAATCATTATCGGAACGCGATGTGGAAGCGCTCTTGAATGCACCGGATTTAAATACGCCACTGGGAATGCGCGACAAAGCGATGCTGGAAATACTCTACGCGACGGGGTTGCGCGTGACTGAATTGGTGACATTAAAAACCGCGCAGGTGAGCCTCGATATGAATGTGGTGCGCGTAATTGGCAAAGGCAATAAAGAGCGCTTGGTGCCCATGGGCGAAGTGGCCGCAGATTGGATCAGGCGTTATCAGGCCGATGCGCGCGGCGATATTTTAGGCGCGCAAAAATCACCGGATTTATTTGTTACGCAGCGCGGTGCTGCCATGACACGACAAATGTTTTGGCACACGATAAAGGCACAAGCGTTTCGCGCTGGCATTCACGTGCCGATTTCGCCGCACACACTGCGCCACGCATTTGCCACGCATCTGATTAATCACGGCGCGGATTTGCGCGTGGTGCAATTGCTGCTCGGCCACGCCGATATCACGACCACGCAAATCTATACACATGTGGCGCGCGAACGCATGAAAGCGCTGCATCAGATGCATCATCCGCGTGGATAGTTTTCAACTACAAACTCTAATCACAGAGTGCGGTTACAAGCATTTTTGCTCTAAAAGCCCTGCCAATGCTAGTGTTTAATATTTTTCCCCTATGACAAAACATTCCGAAACACCCGCTACCGTTGTCCTGAAAAATCATCACGTCTCCTATACAGAACACGTTTATGAATACGTGGAGCATGGCGGCACCTCAATGTCGTCAAGCTCACTGGGCGTGGATGAACATCAGGTGGTGAAGACGTTGATTTTTGAAGATGACAACAGACACCCGCTTTGCGTATTGATGCATGGCGACAGAAAAGTATCAACAAAAGAACTCGCGCGGCAGATGGGTGTGAAACGCGTGGCACCGTGTAAACCCGAAGACGCGACGCGGCATTCGGGCTATCAGGTGGGCGGCTGTTCGCCATTTGGGCTGCGCAAACCGATGCCGATTTATATCGAAAAAACCATTCTCGATCTGGAGAAAATTTTAATCAACGGCGGCAAGCGCGGATTTTTGGTTGGCATGTCGCCAAAGGAAATTGTGCGTGTAGTGCGGCCGATTATTGTAAATGCAGCGATGGAAATATGATGTGGTCATACCTTTTTTTTACTAAGTTTGATCGTTGTTGCAAGCAAATATCGCGCGATTAATTGCGCACCGCCGTTAAAGCCGGAATCGCAATCGCCGCGACAATGCCCAGCACCGCGAAGATCAAAAACAACATCATCAAAAAGCCCGCCAGCCGCCAGAATTTTTGTTGATACTGCAACGCGATTTCCATCGATTCACTTGACCCATCGCCGATCAGCCGCGAAATGGCGCTACTATATTTGACCAAGTAAAACCCAAGCGCACCATAGACCACTGCAAAGACAAGATAGAACACGCCCATGGCCACACCCACACCCTTCGGCATCGTATTATTCGCGCCCAGCATATTACCGGCGAACATCATCGCTAACGCTGCGAAAACCGTAAACGCCGTCGCGAGAAACAACGTAATGCCGACCAGCAGCACCCAGCCTTTGGTCTTGCGCAGCGCTTCCAACATCGCACTGGTGATGCCGCTGCCCTCGCTGGGTGGTGAGTCGAGATTGGATGTGGGCGGGGCATATTGATTGGTCATATTGGCCTTTGAGAAATAATGTTGTGATGACTTCGCGAATGAATCTATAGCAATTATGTTTTAGATCAAATAAGCTGAACTGAGTTGAACTGAATTGGACAAAAATCTATTCGACTTAAAGTCATTCAAGTTTACCCAAATGTTTTATAGCGCAAGATGAATTTATGCTCATTGGTAAAAACGGATTGCCGCTAGAATATAAGGATGAATAAAATTGAAAACGATTGGGAAACTCGCGTCGCGGCTGTTTGGAAAACCGCTCATTCAATAACGCCCGAAGCGTTGGTAGGTGCCATTGATGCGCTTGCAGCAGAACGCTCTATCGATGATGCCGCTGCATTATTCGAACGCGCCTGCGCACGCGATACCGCCGGGCTTGAAGCCGACGCAGAAACCTACTATCGCGCCGCGTTGGCTACCGATAACCTGGACGCGTACCGCCGCTCACGCGCCTCCATTCAACTCGGCAGCACACTGCGCATTTTGGGCAAGCTTGAGGAGAGCGAAAAATTGCTTGTCGCTGAACCTGATCGTCACATGGAAGCGGGCAACCCGCGCGAGCTGCATGATGAAGCGCGCGCGATTCTGGCATTGACGTATGTGGCGCAAGGACGTGCGGTCGAGGCTGCAGGTTTGGCATTGACGATGCTGGCACCACATCTGTCTCGATACAATCGGTCCATAGTGGGCAACGCAGCAGAATTGACCAAGAAAACTTGGGACTGAATGCGCGCTGACATAAAAAATCATTCCTGATGTCGCGCACCAGAATATTTGCATTCACGCTATTTGCGATGATGGCGTTTGCAGGCAATTCACTTTTGTGTCGCGTCGCGTTGAAAAATACCAGCATCGACGCGGCGAGCTTCACCTCGATCCGCATCATCGCGGGTGCGCTCACGCTGTGGCTCATCATGCGCGTGCGCACATCTGGCGGCGGCACTGTGGTTGCACAAGGA
>JANXWW010000176.1 GCA_025350945.1 Burkholderiales bacterium | reverse complement strand
GGTGCAGTTCATGTATTCAAATGCAGTGCATGGTGCGGAAGGGCCAATTTCGTCACCACACGCTTGATGCGCGCTCAAGCGATGCAATTAAAAATAATTTTCTTCGGGAGTTTTGAATATGCCAGTTCGACTTGATCGCCCGCTCTCCAAGCTGCGCAATGCCGATGAGGCGGTAATGCTTTCGCAGTTGCAGGGCAATATTCTCAAAGGCCATGGCAGAAACCGCACCGCGCAGGTTTTCTTGCGCGTGAAGGCAGGCAAAGCCGCGCAGGCACGCACGTTTCTGCGTGAATACGCGGCGGATAAATTAATGAGTGCGGGACAACAGCTTGAAGCTGCCGCGATTGTAAAAAGAGAAGGCCCGGAAAGTACGAATCCGCTGGTCAATCGAGCGTTCATCACCATTGTTATTTCTGCCACGGGCTATCAGGCATTGGGCATCACGCCTGAGCAAACGCCGGGCGATGCGGCGTTTCTTGAAGGTCTCAAAATACGTGGCGCACAATTAAACGATCCGCCTAAAAACACATGGCATCAGGGCTATCGCGGGCAATTGCATGTGATGATTTTGCTTGCCGCCAGGGCTGATGTTGAGGCCAGTGATTTCGCCTCCGCAATCGAATTGGAATTGATTGATCTCATCGCCCGCGTGCCTAAAAAGGCCATTACTTTTGTCGGCATGGAACGCGGACGCGTGTATGAAAATCAGCATCGCAAAGGCATTGAGCACTTTGGTTTTGTCGATGGCCGCAGCCAGCCTCTGCTGCTTGAGGAAGATGTGGAAAAAGAAGACGCAGATCCGACCGGCGCATTTATCTGGAATCCAGCTTTTCCACTTAGCCAGGTGCTGGTAAAAGATCCGGCGGTAGCAGACCCGAATGTGTTCGGTTCTTATTTTGTATTCCGCAAACTCGAACAAAATGTGAAAGCATTCCGCGCGGCTGAAGACGCGTTGCAACAGCAATTGACCGCACTCGCGACTAGCGCAGGAAAAATTTATCCACCCGATTTGGCTGGTGCGACACTGGTGGGACGCTTCCGGGATGGCACGCCAGTCACGCTGCAAGAACATGACGGAGCGCACACCCCCGTGCTCAATAATTTTGATTTCGCCGATGACATGCAAGGTCTGAAATGTCCGTTCCATGCGCATATTCGCAAAACCAATCCGCGCGGCGATACGTTCAGGTTGTTTGGCGCGCCGCAGAATGGCATTGGCGGCGAACGCTCACGTATCATGGCGCGACGCGGTATGGCGTACGGAAAACGCAAAGAAATCGCGGGACAATTTACGGACAAGCCAAGTGCGCGCGTGGGTTTGCTGTTTATGGCGTATCAAGGCAATATCGCCGAGCAATTTGAGTTTACCCAAGCGCAGTGGGCAAACAATCAGGGCTTTGTCAAAATCAATAATGGCGTCGATCCAATTATCGGACAAGGCGGCACGGTTGGACAAACACATCGTGCTGGCTGGAATGATGGAGCAGCTCCCACAGAGCAACAATTTTTTTCTGATTTCGTGACGCTAAAAGGCGGCGAATATTTCTTTGCACCGTCGCTGGGGTTTTTTGCAGGGTTGTGATTTTTATATCAAAACACTAGCATTGGCGGGCTTTTTCAGGATTTTTTGCTTTGAAATACCCGCCAGTAAACGGGTTTATACATTAGCGCACCAATAAATCAATCATTGATCGAAAGAATTACATGTCAAAAGTAATCGCCTTTCTCGCCGATGGCACCTGGAACGGCGTGAGCGTGGACAAGGATCAGGACGGTGTGCCGGAGGCAACGAATGTGTTGAAGCTCTATCACAATCTGGCTGGTGACGAGAGCATCGATTCATTCGCACTCAACAATGAAAGCGAGCGTATTAACGTTGATGCGGATCGTAATGTATTGCAAATCGCCAAATATTTGCATGGCGTGGGCGACTCCGATAATCCCATCCGCAAAATGTTGGGTGGCGCATTTGGTGCGGGATTGATCTCGCGCATCGTGCGTGGCTACACATTTATTTCGCGCAATTACGAACCCGGTGACAAAATCATCATCGCTGGATTTAGTCGCGGTGCGTACACTGCGCGCGCGCTTGGCGGCATGATCGCCAAAGATGGTTTGCTCGATTACCAAGCACTTAATATCAAGAGCAAAGAAGAGGCTTATCAATATGGGCTTTATGTGTGGGCGAGCTACCGTGAAAAGCGCGTGGAATCGCTGGCGCAACGCGCAATCAATTTGGTGTGGAGAAAAGTTATCGGCCTCGGC
>JANXWW010000128.1 GCA_025350945.1 Burkholderiales bacterium | reverse complement strand
AGTTAATTTGGCGTTAGCACTTGCGGCTGAGGGCGCGGTAGTGGGTATGCTGGACGCCGATATTTATGGACCATCGCAGCCGATGATGCTGGGCATCACGGGACGTCCGCAATCGCGCGACGGCAAAACCATGGAGCCGCTGGAAGGACACGGTATTCAGGCGATGAGTGTGGGTTTTTTGATTGACCCTGAAACGCCGATGGTGTGGCGCGGGCCAATGGTGACGCAGGCGCTGGAGCAATTGCTCAACGAAACGCGTTGGAATGATCTGGATTATCTGGTCATCGACTTACCGCCCGGTACCGGTGATATCCAACTAACACTCGCGCAGAAAGTGCCGGTGACCGGTGCCGTGATTGTCACCACGCCGCAGGATATTGCGCTGCTGGATGCGCGCAAAGGCCTGAAGATGTTTGAGAAAGTCGGCGTGCCGATAATTGGTGTGGTGGAAAACATGGCGATGCACGTGTGCTCAAACTGCGGGCATATTGAGCATATTTTTGGTGAAGGCGGCGGCGGCAGGATGGCGGAGGATAGCAAAATTGATATGCTCGGCTCGCTGCCGCTGGATATCAAAATTCGCGAAATGGCGGATAGCGGTAAGCCAACCGTGGTATCAGATCCTGATGGCCCAATATCTAAAATATACAAAGATATTGCGCGCAAAGTCGCCGCAAAAATCGCCAAGCAATCGCAAGATCGCTCGGCGGTGTTTCCGAAAATTGTGATTCAAAATACCTGACGTGCGATTTAATCCATGCCCGCTTATTTGACAGGTCACATCCGGATCCGTGATGTCCAAAAATGGCACGAATATCTTGCCCAAGTTGATGCCACCATCACTGCTTATGGTGGCGAGATATTGGTGCGCGGATTGCAGGCAAAAGTGCTGACGAATCCGAGTAAATTTGACGAGGGTTTTGAGCGTTTGGTGGTGTTGCGGTTTGCGGATATGGCGGCACTTGACCGCTGGTATGTTTCGAATGAATATGCTCGTTTAAAGCCTATTCGCGCGGCGGCGGCGGATGTCACGGTGGTGACGTACTCTGCCGATATCCATGAAATCAAAGGTTGAATAAACCTAGTTTGAATTAAAAAGTTGAACAAAAGGGAATCGAAACGTGAGTATCAAAAGCGATAAATGGATACGAAAAATGGCACAAACTCACGGCATGATTGAGCCGTATGAGGCAGGCCAGGTGCGTGAGGCGAACGGTCAACGAATTGTGAGCTACGGTACGTCTAGCTACGGCTACGATATTCGTTGCTCGAACGAATTCAAACTCTTCACGAATATCAATTCGACGATTGTGGATCCGAAAAATTTTGATTCGAATTCGTTTGTCGATATAAAAAATGATTTTTGCATCATCCCGCCGAATTCTTTTGCGCTCGCGCGTACGGTGGAATATTTCCGCATTCCGCGTAATGTGCTGACGATTTGCCTGGGCAAATCGACCTATGCACGCTGCGGCATTATTGTCAATGTGACGCCGTTTGAGCCGGAGTGGGAAGGCTATGTGACGCTGGAATTTTCCAACACCACGCCGTTACCCGCCAAAATTTACGCCAATGAGGGCGTGGCGCAGGTATTGTTTTTTGAGAGCGATGAAGTGTGTGAGACATCCTACAAAGATCGTGGTGGTAAATATCAAGGACAGAAGGGCGTGACCCTTCCGAAGATGTGATGGAAACCGCTGCAGTTACAGAAGTGAGAACGCGTTTCGCGCCCAGCCCTACCGGTTTTTTGCACATCGGTGGCGGCCGCACGGCGCTATTTGCATGGGCATTTGCGCGTCGGTACAAGGGCAAATTTATTTTGCGCATTGAAGATACCGATGTTGAGCGTTCTACACCGGAAGCGGTGGAAGCGATTCTCGATGGCATGAAATGGCTGGGGCTGGATCATGACGAAGGTCCGTTTTTCCAAATGCAGCGCATGGATCGCTACAAGCAATCGATCCAATTTATGCTCACTGCAGGCACCGCATATTATTGCTACACCACGTCCGAAGAGCTCGACGCCATGCGCGAGGCGCAGCGTGCGGCAAATGAAAAGCCGCGCTATGATGGTCGTTGGCGTCCTGAACGTGGGAAGCCGCTGCCAGCTATTCCGGCGGGCCAATCGCCGGTAGTGCGGTTTCGCAATCCGGAATCGGGCATCGTTGCCTGGAATGACAAGGTAAAAGGGCGCATTGAAATCAGCAATGAGGAGCTTGACGATTTCATTATTGCCCGCGCCGACGGCACGCCGACCTATAATTTTTGTGTGTGCGTGGACGATTGGGATATGCGCATCACCCACGTGATTCGTGGCGACGACCATGTGAACAACACGCCTCGGCAAATCAATGTGTTGAAAGCGCTCGGTGCGGATTTGCCCGTGTACGCGCATGTGTCAATGATTTTAGGTGACGACGGGCAGAAGCTGTCGAAGCGCCATGGTGCGGTGAGCGTGATGCAATATCCAGCGGATGGCTACCTCCGCGATGCGGTCGTGAATTACTTGGCACGGCTGGGTTGGTCGCATGACGATGATGAGATTTTCACGATGGCGCAATTTTGTGAATGGTTCGACCTTGATCACATCACGCCATCCGCTGCGCAATTCAACACCGAAAAACTAAAGTGGTTGAACCATGATTACATTAAACGGAAAAGTGGCGCTGAACTTGGCCACATGCTGCAGCCTTTCCTGATCAACGCTAATTTGGATTTATCGCACAAACCCGATGTGGCGAAGGTGGCGGAATTGCTCAAAGAACGCTGCGCAACGCTAGTTGAAATGGCCGAAGCCGCGCACTATTTTTATCACCGGCCTGCCACTAATCAGGAATTGTTGGCGCAATATTTAACAGAAAGCGCCAAACCAGCGCTGGCTGAGCTTAAGAGTGCGCTTAAAGCGACGAATTGGGCAAAGGCTGATATCGGCGCAGTCGTGAAAGCGCAAGTCGCCAAACATGGCCTGAAAATGCCGCAGATCATGATGCCGCTTCGCGTGCTGTTAACCGGCCAAACGCAAACCCCGGCGATTGACGCAATCATGGAAACGCTTGGCCTGGACGAGACGTTGGCGAGGTTTCACGTCTAGGCAAGTCTGTGAATTTAGGTCGCAAAGAAGAGAAACGAACAAGGCGCTTGGCAAAACCCCCCGATTTTGGTTATAATTTGAGGCTGGATTTAGGGAATGACGGGGGTATAGCTCAGCTGGGAGAGCGCTTGCATGGCATGCAAGAGGTCAGCAGTTCGATCCTGCTTATCTCCACCAACATCCACCACAGAATTTTGCAGCAGAAATACTGAAGCACGACAACAGCAACAAAAAATCAGTCCCCATCGTCTAGAGGCCTAGGACACCGCCCTTTCACGGCGATAACACCGGTTCGAATCCGGTTGGGGACGCCAGTAAAAACAACGGGTTAGCGAAAGCTGGCCCGTTTGTTTTTGTGCCGTGTATAAAATGTGTTTAGTCCTCATTTTTTTGTCTCGCGCTTGCGGAACGTTCGGTAAGGTGGAGTGCCTGAAATTTATGAAATTTGGAGCAGGCCTTGCCATTTGCCTAAGCCATAAATTCCTATAATTATTGCCGCATGGCCTGCCCGGCGGTTCGCGGTTTCCACGCAGCTTGCTATTTCTGCGGAGCATTTCAGGCATCATTTCTATTTCGCAAGCAATTTGTGCCTAGCAACATCGCCATGCCCGGTACGCGTTGTACACACGCGGTGATCCACCAACAACAGGCAACTGTCCCGATGAGTACGAGTGAAAGCTCCACCAATCCTCCGAGCTTTAGTGGAATAAGCCAGTAGGCGATGAAAATAATTACACTTTGATGCAGCACATACCACGGATAGACCGCGCGATTGGCCCATGCAAGCCACGCGAATGGGCGATTCAGATACGTGCAGGCAAAACCCAATATCGCAACCAACATTGTCCAGACATAGACATTGATGAGGACGACATAAGTCAACCATTCCAACCATTCGATTGGGCCTGATAGCACTTGCTGCAAGATGTGATGAAGCGCGTAGCTCACCAGCGCAATCACGAGTGCATACCTTCGCAGGCGCGCAAATGCAGCCCACAGCATGGCACTTCGCCCTATCCAGCAGCCGAACAAAAACATGGTGAAGTAGAAAGCGTGGCTGTACCAATCGTGGATGAGATCGTGCGTGGTTGGAAAACGAAGCCTCAACAAAACGGTGAAAGCGATTAAGGGGATGATGGGCCAGATGATGAGTCGGGCGCCTTGTAGTTGCTGAAATTTGTGACGGAGCGAAAGTCGATTCAGCACGGGTAGCTTGGCTTTGAGCGCAAGCCACGCGGCATAGATTAGCGTATAAAAAAATAAGTAGACCAAATACCAAAGATGGTTCCACGTAAAGCCGTACTGCCAGCCATCGAAGGCTTTCGCTGGCCACGCATAGCCCGAATAGTAGCGACTCAAGAAAAGCCAGAAATCTGGCTCAACCTTGCCATTCATTACGCCTTGGCAATACGGCTGAATCGGCACGACGACAAGCATTCCGAACATGAGCGGGATCAGCAGCCGCGCGCTGCGTGAACGGACGAACTCACCGATGCTGCGTTTCGCAAGAATGGCCACCGTCGCGATGCCGGAGATCAGGAAAATCAAATCCATCCGCCAGCGATTTACAATCAGCATTGGTACTTGCACGAGTTCTGATTGATAACTGCTCTTCACATGCCAGTCCCAATCGAAGACGTACAGCATGCCGATGTGATAAAGAATCAATAACGAAAACGCGATGGCGCGGAGTGCATCGACGTGGTGGTGGCGTGGATCAGCCAAATTGGGTGTGCGCAAAGCCAGACTCCATATTCAAGATAGCGGCGCGCAGCATAGCTCTCGCAAACGTCAGCGTGTGGTGAAAGTGTTGATTTGTAGGGGATTAGTGACAAGCGGTGGATAGCAGGGATGAATTTTAGCGGCGCGTGAATGGCGCTCGCATACAATCTGCGCATGTCAGAAACGAAAACGTCATCGCCCGATTCCGCTCCGGTACCGATCAACTGGTTCGCCTGCTATCAACCTTGGCAGCGAATCGCCGAGCCTGGCTTTTGGATTGCGCTGTATTGCCTGCAATCTTGGCTGAATAGTCAGACGGTGATCATGGATTTCGCTCGCGGCAACATCAACATCGCCCCGTGGGAGCCCATCACCTGGGAGTGGAGCAGCAACATGGTGCTGCTGGCGCTAGTGCCATTGGTGGTATTGATGCACCGGCGCTTTGCGCTCCGTCTCGGGCACGTAATCGCCCATCTGCCGTGGCATCTTGCGGCATCCGTCATTTATTGCGCGCTGCACGTCGCGGGCATGGTCGCTATACGCCACGCCGTTTACGCGATGCATGGTGCCACTTACGATTTCGGCGACTGGCCACGCGAGCTACTGTATGAATACAGCAAGGATGTGCGCACCTACGGTGTGGTGGGGCTCATTCTCACGGCGTACGAACTCATACTCACGCGCCTGCAAGGCGAAGCGCGTCTGCTCGCCGCCCCCGATATCGGCAAGCCCGAGGGTACGATTGAGCGACCAGAGCGCTTCCTCGTGAAAAAACTCGGTAAGGAATTTTTACTGCCCGCGAACGAAGTCGAGTATTTGCAGGCGATGGGTAACTATGTGAACCTGCACGTACGCGGCAAAGACTACCCGCTGCGTTCAACGATGAGCGAGATCGAAACGCGCTTCAACCCCGCGAAATTTGTGCGTGTGCATCGCAGCTACATCGTCAATCTGGAGATGGTTGTAGACATCACCGCGCTGGATTCTGGCGACGCGCGCGCGACACTGAAGAGCGGTTCGACAGTGCCGGTGAGTCGGCGGTATCGGGAGGCGTTGCGAGCGGCCGCGATAAGCGAATCGTAGAAAATCGATGCCCGAAACGCCTTTATTCATGGGGTGTTTCAAGGCATCGATCCTGCTTGGCCAGCCCATCCAATTTTCGCCATACACCTCCACATGCAATTCAAAGCATTTCAACAATTGAAGGGCATGCGATTCGTCCCAGCCCAAATCGATGCCTTTAACAAAGTCCCTATACAAAGCCCATATGCCAGCGCAACGTCCGCGTTTTGTATAGCCGTATATCTTCCGAAGTATGGCCAATCTCGCGCTTCGCGGCGATGAAGGAACCTTTGCCGATTCGGCCTACAGCGACGCGTTGACAGTGAAGGATTTCCAGTTCATCAGCAACAGCGGCGACTGGATTGATCGCGCAAAACATGTAGAGATGATGAGGCAGCCTTTGGTGAGCGGCAGTCTTTCCTACGACGATGTTCGCGTGCGCCTATTCGGTTCAGTGGATGTGCATGACCGCACATATCACCGCGCACAAGGTACTCGCGTAGCAGGGCAGTTTGTGAGTAGCGAAGCTAGGCCTACCTGAAAAACCCTAGCATTCGCGGGCGTTTCGGAGCATTTATGCCTTGAAACGACCACCCATTCTCGTGTTTAGCCTGCATATTTCACCGTAGTCTTGTTTACCGCGATCAGGCTGGTATTGCGCAGAAATTCTGATGGTTTTCGCGTTGTGGCTTAGCTGGACGCGAGCAATTTTGGGCTGCGCAGGCTGTTTGGCCAAGCCACCCCTCCCCGGCATGGGAGGCGGGCCTGATTTATCTCGTCGCGACGGCCAGCCGCTTATGTTTGGACTATCCGCTGCTCAGGGCATGCACCGCAGCCTTCCAGATCACCGCACTCGGCCAGTGGCTCGCGAAATGCAGCCGGATTCGACGCGTGTTCTTCGTGATCACCGCTGCGAGCTTGAGCAGTGGGTCGCCTAGCGTGCCAATCTGTGCCGTTGCCAATGGCGTGCCCTAAAGCGCCACCGCCCACAGCCGCTCGACCAGTGTGTACGCCAGCGCCGAGAGCAGAATGCGAAACTGGTTGGCGTTGAAGTACTGGCAACTGGTGCGGGTCGCAAACAAACCCAGTTGCGCCTCCTTGATGCGGTTCTCGGCCTCACCGCGCTGGCAGTAGAGTTGATCGTATAACGTGGCCGCATTGCGCTCACGGGCAGCGATGTTGGTCACAACGAAACGTGGATTGTTGCCTTGTGCGCCATACTCAAGCCGCGCCACGCAACGGCGTACGTGTTTCCAGGTACGCGCACCACAGGTCAGTTCGAGGAAGCGGCGCTGCTTGGTGCCGGTTTGATCAAAGGCGGTGTGCATCGCCGCTTCGGCTTTGGCCACCATCGCTTGCAGGCGGGCGTTGCGGGCCAGACCGACCACGTAGCCGACATCCTTGCGATCACACCAGTTCAGAATCTTCTGCCGGCAGAATCCGGAATCGGCGCGGAAGATGATCCGTACCTTCGGCCACACCTGCCGGAGCCGGGTGACGAGCAGTTTGAGAATCGCGGCCGCATGTTTGGCCCCATCGATCTTGCTGGGGCGCTGGCTAGTTCGTACTCGCGGCCCACGGCGGTCTGGTAGGCAATATCACGACGCAGTTGGGTGTGCTTGTTCAGGTCTTCCCAACCTTGCACGAGTCCGTACACGCGCTGACGTAGCATGTCGCGAATGCTGTGTGTGCTCGAGGAGGGTTCGCGCGGATCGGCGATGGCGCGGGCGGCGGCATCGGTCAGCTTGAGCTTCTGGTCGAGTTTGGCCAGCAGCAGCACGCCGCTGTCACTGGTCATGCTGCCACCGTCGAAGCGGCCTTCAATAACACGCCTCCCCAGTGTGCCAAATTCGAGTCGCGCTGAACCTGTTTCCTGCGTATAATTGACATCGGAGTTGCTCCTCTTCCATGTGTTGATTCGACACCACCAGCACAGAAGAGATATGAGCAAACGCCGATTTCTATTTGCAGTTAAGGTGAAATATTGCAGGCTAGTTCTCATTTTTTGTCTCGCGGGTGTGCGCACGAAAAGTTCGATAACGGTAGTTGTTGAATCGCGTCAAAATCTCATGTCTTTGAATTCCGCTAAATTGGCGTGATACGGCATACGCCTAATTTTTTTAACCCAAACAGTGATCTGAAGCGATGTGTCTTATTGGGTTGATCAATAAAACCTGCGACTCCTCATCTGTAAGAAAGGGCGCGAGAATATGCGTACCTTGGCATCTGAGAACGAATAGGCAGAAGTCGGGTAAACGTCTGAGCGGGTAACTATCAGATCAAATCGAGACTTCTACAAATAATACATGCTGTTACCGCCATCAAAGTTGTGAGTGCCAGCTATATATTTCCAACGTGCTAAGTGTGCGGCAGTTCAATGCGGTGCACGTCATATTCGCTGATGCCGTCTTCTGCGCTCGGTGGAATAAACCAGTCCGGATGCGCGAACGTTGCTGTCGTGTCGCGATAGCCTGCTTGCAAGTGATCATTCATCGAGTCGCGTGAGAATTCGTAGTCCTTGGTATCGCCCTCGGCGGACTTTGCCTGATAAATCAGGTGTATGAGGTTAACAACACCGCTGTCCTCAAAGTCCTGCATCAGTTCTCTTTCGCCGGGCCGAAGCTTGTTAGCGGGCACTCTTCGCAGCGCATCGGCCAGCTGTCTGCGCAGCGATAGCACCCGTTTGAACGATGTGGTCACCTGTCGCGTACGGCTCGAGTAGGTGATGTCTTTTTGCCGGGCTATCACTTGCGACATCTGGCGCGGCACCGCGCCACGTGCGCTGAACAGGTCAACCTGAAACACGAGTGTGCTGAGATCTTCGTCCTGGTCAAGCAGATACTCTAGCGGCGTGTTCGACACGATACCGCCGTCCCAGTAGAAATCCTCGCCAATCTTTACCATAGGCAAGGCCGGCGGTAGCGCGCCACTCGCCATGATGTGCTCGGCTGTTAGACGTTCCTTCGCCGTATCGAAGAACACATTGTTGCCGCTACTTACATTCACTGCGCCGACTGCAAGCCGCGTCTCCCCGCCATTAAGCCGCTCAAAATCAACGAGCCGCAGAAGTGTTTGTCGTAGCTCACTGCTTTCGTAGAAGCTCGTGGCGCCCGTCACATCCGATGCGAGCAACCAGGGGTTGATCGTGCGTGGACGGAAGAAACCGGGTTGGCCCACCGCCAAAGTCAGCCAGGAACTCGCGAGGCTACTCCATTCGCGCATAGCGTTGCCTGGCCGCTCGAACAGCCAGGTCGGCCGCCCTGCCACCAGCGACCAGAATTCCTGCAAACGCTCGACGCGCTTTTCGCGCGGATTGCCGGCAATGATGGCTCCGTTGATCGCACCGATCGAGACGCCGCACACCCAACTGGGAAAACAGTTTGCCTCGACCAGCGCCTGATACACGCCGGCTTGATAAGCACCAAGCGCGCCGCCACCCTGCAACATGAGCGCGACCCGCTGATAGCGCGCCGCGTAAGACGAAACACTTTTCGCATCTGCGCTAGTGCGCACTTTCATGCAATCTTGCCTGCGTCAGTCAGGTAGTCGTGCACGACTTCGCCCATACCCAGCGTGAGGTCGGCCGTGAAATGCAATGCCGACACCACCTCGAGAACGGGAAGCCGCGCGACATCGGCTATAACGTGCTGGTAAAGCTCCAGTGCCGCAGGCGCTGTCCACGCACCTTTAACCTGAATGTCTTCAAGGCGATAGCGCACCAGTTCGAGCACGCGCGGCGTGGCATCAACATGGGGAATGATTTTGAGCAGGTAGTTTGGTGCATGTAGAGCTTTGTTCAGATTGGCAATTGCTGTTGAATCGAGAATTTTGTGCTTGTAACCCATGGTGCCCGCTGCGCACAACTGGCTACCGTAGTGCAGCGTGCCCACGATAACATCGCCCTCGTGCACAATCTTCGGGCTTGCGAGCTTCTTCGGAAAGCCCCACAGTTCGCGTCCGCCAGAGATCGGTGCATCATCATCGAGATACATCGAATGCACGTAACTACCGGCTTCACCGTTGAAGCGCACCGGAATTACCTGACCGGATTCGGTGTAGTCGCCAAACCCGGTCGAATCCGGCATGCGGATGAATTCATATTTGACAAGGGGCTCGCTCACTTCGAGCGGTTCCGGCACCACAGCGGCAAGCACGGCTGGATCGGTACGATAGCTGATGATGATGTATTCGCGGTTGTAGAAGCGGTATGGTGGCCGCGGGAACGAGGGGTTCGTCAGCGGCATAGCGAACGCCTGTTCGCGCACCTGATCGGCTTTCATGGCTGGTAATGTCCCGTTAGTCTGATTGATGTAGTTGATTGCGTGATGCGGCTATTGGGCGGTCCAGCCACCATCAGCCGCCCACGCAACACCGCGAATATTGTCCGCCGCTGGCGAGCACATGAACACTGCAAGCTCGCCTAACTGCTCTGTCGTCGTGAACTGTAGGGACGGCTCTTTCTCGCTCAGCAATTCCCGCGTTGCCTGCTCGACAGCAATCTTTTCGTTCGCGGCACGATCATCAATCTGCTTTTGCACGAGCGGTGTGAGCACCCAGCCGGGGCAAATGGCGTTGACGGTGATTCCCGTGGTAGCGGTTTCGAGTGCGACGACTTTGGTCATACCGACAAGTCCGTGCTTGGCTGCGACATACGCGACTTTCTGCGCTGATCCTACCAAGCCATGGGCAGAGGCAATATTGATTATGCGCCCCCAGTTTTTGGCGCGCATGCCGGGGATCGCCAGACGTGTCGTGTGGAATGCGGCACTAAGGTTGATCGCAATGACGGCGTCCCACTTTTCAACCGGAAACGATTCTACTGGGGCAACGTGCTGGATGCCCGCGTTGTTCACCAGTATGTCTACGCCGCCGAAATCAGTCGAGGCGTAGCTCATCATGGCCTCGATTTCGGCTGGCTTGCTCATGTCGGCGCTGTGGTAGCCGACTTTGACGCCAAGCGCCGCGACTTCGGACTTCGGGCCTTCGGCGTCGCCAAAGCCATTGAGGATAATGCCGCAGCCCTGCTTTGCTAGTGCAAGCGCGATGCCATGGCCAATACCGCTGGTTGAGCCAGTAACGAGCGCTGTTTTTCCGCTGAGCATATTCGTTTCCTGTGGGTGTGTTTTGGAAAGAAGCTGATTGTCGCATGCATCAGCCACGCAATGTGACGCTGTTGACGCGGTATCGCTCGTCGCCCCGCCTTTGGTGCCAGCATTAATCTCGTGCCGCCGGATTCACGTATCTAGTGACTGGACCCTGCAACCGATCTTGGCGGCAACCGATTCAATGGTGCCCCTACGCGATTCGGACGAGTATCTTGGTTTGACAGTTATTGTTATGCTGATTATGGTTCCACTTTCTTAAATCAGGGAGCCTCCGTAAAAGCCGGGGCGATTCATGTATTCATGGCTACAGAATGTGGACTAATATAAGTGGTATTTAATTTTAACAAGGGGAGACTTTTATGTTGCATTACATCTGGATGTTCATCGTTGGGATCATTGTCGGCGTGGTTGCGCGATTCGTTTTGCCAGGGGCTGACCACATGGGATTTGTGATGACGGGTGCGCTCGGCATTGCGGGCTCGTTTGTGGGAGGGTTGATTTCCCGTCTTTTCAGTAAGCCGGCTGATGGCGCAACCTTTCACCCGGCGGGGATTTTCATGTCCGTCGTCGGTGCCATTATTTTGCTTGTGGCATGGCGTTACCTCGGGCGTTGAGTATGTGAGCGAATTAATGGCACGAATCGGACTAACTTTAATGGATCATGTTGTGCAAGGCGTTAGATTTTGCCGCTGAGTGTATTTGGGGCAGCGACGATGTGACGCTCCATTTCGATAAATAGCGGAAAAATTGTAGTGCCGCCGTGAAATCTTGGATGCGTGGTTGCGCAGATTCCAGCACCCGCACTAACTTGACTAGCGCCTAAACCGTTACATATCCTGGCCGCACACCGCTCAATCGCTAGATGACGAGAGTAGCTTCTGGAGACTGGGAGACATCTTCCTGCATGATGTAACCCACCAGCACGTCGGTATCGAGACCAGTTATCTGGCGAAGGCCTGAGCACACCTGCGAATGGCCGCATTCATCTCTTTGATCGACACGTTTTTCTTTGCTTTGCCAAAAGCCAGGTTTATGCTCGAAATTGCGCGCCTATACTAATGTAATGTTTCATTTCAAAGATAAATGCGTTAAGTGTTCAATCGCACGCCAACGGTAACAAGTCGTCCATATTTATCGAACGTCAGATACCAACTGCCGACAACGCCGCGTGAATTGGCGACACAATCGAAAGTTGCCCAGGTGCTTTGGTTGTATTGTTTTCCTTTGCCCAGTTGCGTGATGGGTGATGATGTTTTTTTGTCTTCTGCATTCAGTTTTTTCGCGTATGCGGCAAGTTTGGCCAACACGATTTTTCGGGTGTCGCCGAGTTTTAAATCCAGCGGCAAACGGCCAAATTTTGTCAGCACCCCCAGTCGCGCTTCTGCGCGAATCACTTCCTTGTTATCGACGAGATAAGCAAATCCATCGATGTCAAAATATTCGCAAACCTCTTCATCAGGTGAAGGTGCGGTGCCGCAAGGCGCGCGTTCGAGATTGGCGGGAACGGCTGCTTTGGGTGTGCCCAGCGCGTAGGCACCGATGCCAAGTTTGTTATCGTGATCCTGAATGGAAACACATTTGGCGTCGGCCCAGGCGTTGGTCAGAATGATTGATGAAAAAAATACTAATACAAAACTGGCGATGGCAAACCGCCGTTGGTGACAAGTTTTCAACAATGAATATAAAAAATGTGCATGCATAAATGTCTTCTAAAAGAAATTTTTTAATAAGCGTGAAAAAATATAACGGGCTGGCGATGAGCGCCAGCCCGTTAAATGTACACCTCGTCATCGTTTTAAACGCAAGTCGCACCAAATGCGCGGCTGCGAAAAATTG
>JANXWW010000109.1 GCA_025350945.1 Burkholderiales bacterium | reverse complement strand
GGGGTTTGGGATTTGGTTTTTAAAAATAAAAGGTAATCCGCATGAAGGATTCAGCTAAGAAAAATGGCATTTCGCGACGCGCGTGGCTTTCGCAAGTCGCCGCACTTTCTGTCGTATCCATGATTCAAGATACGTTAGCCAACGGCGATGTACCCGTAATGCGCGGCATTCAGTCCATACAGGGCACCGTGACGGTCAATGGCGTGATGGCGAAAGTCGGCACGATGGTAAAAGTGGGCGACAGAATTTCAACCAGCGCCAACAAAGGCAGCAGCGCGGTTATCGTTATCGGCAATGACGCGTATATGCTGCGTGAAGACACCACCATTATTTTTCAAGCCAGTAAAAAGAATATGGCCGTCGGCGCGGTTGAGGTGCTGGAATCGTTATTGATCGCATCCGGAAAAGTGCTTTCCGTATTTGCAAAACGCCCACCGGATCAGCCGGTGATGTTGCGCGCGCGGAGCGCCACCATCGGTATTCGCGGCACCGGCTGTTACGTTGAAGTTTATGAACGTCGCACGTATTTTTGTTTGTGCTACGGCGAGGCCAGCGTTGAAGGCGCAGGCATGACCACACAAAATATTCGCACCACCCATCATGAGCAGCCGATGTGGATCGATGAAAGTGGCGGTAAAGCGCGGATGGAAAAAGCAGAATTCGGCAATCACACCGATGCGGAATTAATATTGCTTGAAAAATTAACCGGGCGTGAGCCACCGTTTGTGGCGATGGGGTTGACGGGGCGATATTGATTTTTAATAAAATTAACTCTACATTGGACGGGCTATTTAAGGCATTTATGGTTCAAGATGCCCGCCAATGCTAAGATTTAGCACGTTTCTCCTACAGCATCAATCCGTAATAAATCACCGTGTCATACTCAAACGCGACCTTGCCATTTTGCTGATGCGCATTGAAAATTTCTTTCGCGCGCTTCGCCATTGGCGTGTAGTTCGCGTGGTCACTCGCAGGCATATAGCTTGATGAATGAATGCGCCCCGTCAGGCCATCCAGATTAAAACGCTGGATATTGTCGAAACGCGCAGTGAAATATTCGCCCCCGAAAAATGGTGCGAGAACGGGTTGCGTCTGCGAGTTCTTGTGATTGATTTCCTGATAATCGGTGCCGAAGGTGGTGACGAGTTCTTCGTAGTCGCGCAAGAATGGTGTTGAATCCGTGCGTCGCACATTCCATACCAATACCGCAAAACCTTCCGGCTTTAAGATGCGCATAAATTCGGTGCGCGCTTTGGCGTGATCGAACCAGTGAAACGCCTGCCCGGCGATTACAAAATCCATCGCGTGCGCGGGCAGGCGCGTGGCCTCCGCCGTGCCGTCCATACTCGTGAAGCGTCCAAACTCGGCCAGATATTCTTCGCCCGCCTCGCGCATTTCCTTGTTCGGTTCAATACCGATAACAGCATTGCCGTTTTCTAAAAAAAGTTTGGCGAGCAAGCCTGTTCCTGAACCAATATCGGCACTCACACTCTCAGGCGTGAGGTTGCATTTAGCGGCGAGCAAATCGATAATTTCGATGGGATAGTGAGGACGAAATTGCACGTAGTCGGCAACGCGGTTGGAAAAACGGGTAGTGGATTGATGTTTGTTTGACATAGCATTCTTCGCTTATTAAAACCACGCGTTTAAAACCATCCGTCTTTCATATCGAGCGTGGTGGTGTCCAATGATTGCAGCAAATCGATCATGGCAGACACTTTCGGCAATTCCCAGACAAAGAAAAATTTACAGGCCTGCCATTTACCATGATAAAAATCGCTGTCGGCTTCAGTGTAATTACTTGACGCCGCGAGCGATTGCTCAAGCCAGATCCACGCGATCACCACATGCCCAAATGCTTCGAGGTAGACGCTTGCATTGGCCAGTGTTTTATGGACATCACCAGTGCCATGCAGTATTTCGGTGACATGCAACAAACGTTGAAAAATATCGCGAAGAAACGTGCCAAAACGGCGCGTATCGCCATGCTGAACCAACAACGCACGATCACAAGTTTTCTGAATTTCACGCGCCAATAATTTTAGCGCAGCACCTTGCTGCATCACCACTTTGCGACCCAATAAATCCAGCCCCTGAATGCCATGCGTGCCTTCGTGAATCGCGTTCAATCGATTGTCGCGATAAAACTGCTCGACATTGTAATCACGCGTGTAGCCGTAGCCGCCATGCACCTGAATCGCCAAATTATTCGCTTCCAGACACCACTGCGAGGGCCAGCTTTTCGCAATCGGGGTGAGGATGTCGAGCAGCAATGTCGCTTCTTTTCGCACCGTTTCTTCAGTCGATGTTTTTTCATCATCAACTAATTTTGCGCAATACAAATTGAGCGCCAACGCGCCTTCAACGTAACTTTTTTGTGCGAGCAACATGCGGCGCACGTCAGTGTGTTCGATGATCGGTGTTTGCGGCGAGGCCGGATCTTTTGATGACCGGCCTTGCGGACGATGCCGCGCGTAATCGAGCGCGTGCAGATAGCCTGCAAGCCCAAGCATAGT
>JANXWW010000107.1 GCA_025350945.1 Burkholderiales bacterium | reverse complement strand
GTTGGTGAGGTGTCACGATTAATCGTTTCGGAAATTTCCAGATTGCGTCGCGTGGCCGCATCCATGCGAATAAATTCATCTGCGTGCTCAACGGATAATCCGGTGATATGCGGCAGTGCCGCGCGCTGGGTTTGCTGCACGTAATGCAGCAGTGCACCAGCGGCCGCAATCGCAACATCCATCGCCCCATCCATCACCTCGAAGCCAAATCCTGCGAGATCTTTGGTGCCAAATTGTTTGGCTAAAAGTTTGTGCGCGGACTCGGAATCGAATTGCCAATCCGCGAGCCGTTTGATTAAAATATTGTTGAGCGGGGTTGCGAAATTTTCAGTGATAATCAGCTCAGCGGGCTGCAATCTTTCGAGCTCAGAGGCAAGTGCTGTCGCGACAGTTTCCATCACCCGAAAACGCCCGCTCGCCAATGTCAGCGCGGCGATTCCCAATTTCTCATTTTGAATAAATACCGCCGCGATAATCACATCGCGCGCATCCGGCATCAGCGCTGAATCGGTCAAGGTTCCCGGCGTGATGATGCGCGTTACCGCACGCTCCACCGGCCCTTTGCCCGTTACCTCACCAATCTGCTCCACGATCACGGCGGACTCGTTAAGCTTCACCAGTTTTGCAAGATAACCTTCCACCGAATGGAATGGCACGCCCGCCATTTTGATCGGCGCGCCATTCGAATTACCGCGTTGCGTGAGCGTGATATCGAGCAGCTTCGCGGCCTTGATTGCATCAGAAAAAAACAGCTCATAAAAATCGCCCATGCGATAAAACACGAGCGTATCCGGATGCTCCGCTTTGATGGCCAAATACTGCGCCATCATCGGCGTGTGGCTGGTAGCGGGGTGGTTTTTGTTGCTGCTGGTGTTTTGCTTTTGCATCAGTGGCTTAATATTTTTTGCATTTCAAAAATTTAATCTAGCCAATAATTATCTCATTTCGCGAATGCCGTTTTACTTGTGATGCATCGAAAATAGATTGCGCATCGATGCGTGCGGATTGAATCGCTGCAAACAGAGTGGTTTCTGTTTTCAATTGCGCGCAATCATCGCTTCGTCGGGCGAATACCACGTGCCGCGTTTTGGCATGGCGAGATATTTATTGCGCACTTCCGGTTCGCCTGCTCGGTTGCCTAAAAGGGTTGGGTGACAGCTTAGAACTGCACATGATTCGTTGAGCCGCCATCAACATACCAGTTAGCGCCAGCGACGAAACTGGCTGCCGGGCTAGAAACGAAAGCGACAACGCGAGCGATCTCATCTGGCGTAGCCAAGCGCTTCAATGGATTTCGCTGCACAACTTCTTTGAAGTGTTCAGGGTCGTTAAGGCGCACTTTATCCCAGAGGCCACCCGCGAAAAGGGTGTCGCCTGGCGAGACCGTATTCACACGTATTGTTGGCAAAAGGCGCACGGCAAGAGACTTCATGTAGTGAGCGACGGCAGCCTTACCGGCACCGTACGAGGCCGACTTCGGCGCAGCCAGCGAACCAGCCTTTGAACCAATATAAGTGATCGCCGCGCGAGACGACTCAAGCAGAACAGGTATTGCAGCCTCAGTCGCATCGACGGTGGCTTGGATGTCGGTTCGAATTGACTCCTTCCAGTCCGTGCTCAGCGCACTAACGTTCGGAACGAAGATATCGAAAGGGCCAAGTGTGCCGAGCCACTTCGCGAAAACCGCACTATCTGTAACGTCGATAGCTTTCGCCTGAACTGTTCCGGGGAGATCAGCGACCGCGCTCAGCGTTTTATCAATCTGCGATTGACGTCGGGCACAAAACGATACTCGGCAACCTTCGGCTGCAAGCGTCCGAACGATCACGGCACCAATGCCAAAGGAGCCTCCCGTGACAATAGCATGCATGCCAGTGAGCTGAAGATTCATAAGTGGTCTAATGGAAGTGTGAAAAACGCAATCGTACCGCGAACTGGTAGCCTCATCAGTACAACCGTATGCCGATGTCGCCCCCGCGCGTCCTTGCTTTACGCAGGCGCGTGGGAAATCGGGATCGACAAGAAGCTGATTAATAGTGCGATGCTGATGAGGCGAGAAATTGTTGAGTTGAGAAAATCGATCCTGCTCACTTAGCGTCCACCCAGTCTCGTGTCATACGTCCACTTGCCGACCTTAACAATGGTTAGCCCAGTAGCGTCTGCATGCCGTGGATTAATGAGTACATTATCCTCATCAGGCACGATGACTGAGGGCACGACGGCGCAGAGCGATGCCTGCGATTTTGCCCAAGCTGTTCCCCATGTGATTGAGACTTTTCCTGCGGGGATGGCGTCCCAGCCGACGTGGGCGGATTTATTAAACAGGGTTCGCTTGGTCCAGGTGCCCCTGGGCACGTGGATTTGTACGAGATAGCGGTTTAGCGGCAGTCCTCCGGCATTTAGATGCACCAGTGTTTCCAGGCACGCCAGCGCCGCGCTAGCTGAGGTGTAGAGCAGTGCTGTGCCTTTGTGGTTCCAACGGCCTCCAGTGGTTTCGGCACCTTTGCCGCTTATATCTTCTGCTGTGTAGTCTGGAGAATCAGTGCCGATGCGCCACAGTAAATGGTCGGTCATGCATAGGCTCCGCTTTGCATTTGTGAGAGCAGTTGGGCAATTAGAGCACGGCCTTCAGCGGTGTCGAGATATTCGCCAGGGGCTACACCGCCGAGCGCATTGTTGGGCTCTTGCAACCATTGGGCGGTCCAGATGGCGGCATTAAACGGTGCAGCACCGTTGATGTCGGCGGCATCGCTGGCCATGGTGGCTACTTTGCCGATCATTTTGGCGACGCTGAATGTACGCTCGCTTTCTTCCACACTCAAGGATGAATCCGCTGCTATCTTGCGGTTTGCGGTAGCGCGAGGGATGTTTGTCCAGCCAAATAATTGCTCTTTGCTGACATGCATATCGGCGGAGAGTGCAGATAAAAACTGTGCTGGTATGCCGCGGCGGACGGTATTAATCTGTACGTGCGCATCGGCAACAGCGAATAGAAAGTAGCTGCGCTTTTTGCTTCGCTTGATGTTGGCGAATAAGTCATTGACCGTGATTTCCTTGGTGAATGTGGTGGTTGGCATTATATTTTTCTATATGAGCCATAAATATAGCTCAAATGAGTTAAGATAGCAAGCTCGTTACTAACTGCATTTTTGAGCAAAAGCAACATAGGCTTTCATTATTGAGTTTGCAGCAGTCACTCGTCCGGTACGTCCCGAATCACCCGATCCGATCAATACACAATCAGTACAACCGTATGCCGATATCGAAGTGCCACGTCCGGCGGACTTCGATGACGTCGACGTCGCGGGC
>JANXWW010000084.1 GCA_025350945.1 Burkholderiales bacterium | reverse complement strand
AGCGAACGAACTTTTTCGGAGAATAAAAGCATGGACGCAAAAGGTAAAGCAGTTCTGACCACCGCGGATGGCAAGTCGTTTGATCTCCCGGTGTACAGCGGCGCGCATGGCCCGGATGTAATTGACATTCGTAAACTGTATGCGCAAACCGGCATGTTTACCTACGATCCGGGCTTTATGTCCACCGCGTCGTGCAATTCGAATATCACCTTTATCGACGGCGACAAAGGTGAGCTTTTATATCGCGGCTATCCGATTGAACAACTCGCCACGCAATGCGATTTTATGCAGGTGTGTCATCTGCTGTTGTACGGTGATTTGCCCGATCCGGCGCAACGCAAGGATTTCGTCAGCCGCGTGACTAATCACACGATGGTGCATGAACAGATGCAGTTTTTTCTGCGCGGATTCCGTCGTGACGCGCATCCGATGGCGGTCATGACCGGTCTTGTTGGCGCGATGTCAGCGTTTTATCCGGATTCGATGAATTTACATGACGCGCATCAGCGCGATATTTCCGCGATTCGATTGATCGCGAAGCTGCCGACATTAACCGCGATGGCCTACAAATATACGGTCGGCCAGCCGCTGGTGTATCCACGAAATAATTTGTCGTACACCGCGAATTTTATGCAGATGATGTTTGCAGTGCCCGCTGAAGACTACAAGGTCAATGAGGTGCTCACTAGAGCGCTGGATCGCATTTTTATACTGCACGCGGATCACGAACAAAACGCATCAACGTCCACTGTGCGTTTGTGCGCATCGAGCGGCACCAATCCCTTCGCAGCCATTGCGGCAGGCGTGGCGTGCCTGTGGGGGCCCGCGCACGGCGGTGCGAACGAAGCCGCGTTGAGTATGCTTTACGACATTCAGCGCGATGGCGGTTTGCCAAAGATCGGTGAATTTATTGCCAAAGTAAAAGACAAGGATTCCAATGTTCGCCTGATGGGTTTTGGTCATCGTGTTTATAAAAACTACGATCCGCGCGCGAAGCTGATGCGTGAAACCTGTTACGAAGTTTTAAATGAATTGGGTTTGCAGGAAGACCCACTGTTTAAGCTCGCGATGGCGCTGGAAAAAATCGCGCTCGAAGATGATTATTTTGTGAGCCGCAAGCTGTATCCAAACGTCGATTTTTATTCGGGCATTGTGCAAAAAGCGCTGGGCATTCCGGTGCCGCTGTTCACCGCTATTTTTGCGCTCGCGCGCACGGTGGGCTGGATTGCGCAGTTAAATGAAATGATTGCCGATCCGGAGCAAAAAATTGGTCGTCCGCGTCAGCTTTATGTCGGCGCATCGCGTCGCGATATCGATAAAAGTAAATTATAAACACTAGCATTGGCGGGCGTTTTGGCGAATAAATGCTTTGAGATGCCCGCTGAATAAGGACTTTATATTTTAAAGTTGCGATAGTTTGAACAAAATACAGCCAGTACAACGTGCCCATTGGGGCAAATGAGGTCACCAACATGATGCGCGATTTTCAAGAATCTTCACTCTACTTCGGTGCCAACGCGCCCTACGTCGAAGAGCTCTATGAGCAATATTTGCTCGATGCCAGCTCGGTGCCAGAAACTTGGCGCAAGCAATTCGATGCGCTACCGAATGTGGCGGGCAATGCCGCGAAAGATGTTGCGCACACGCCCGTGATCGCCGCATTTGCGGAGCGCGCGAAGACGGGCGGTGGGCGTGTTGTGTATGCGAGCTCAGCCGCACAGGGCGTGAGTTCATCCGCGCCAGAAAGCGGTGCGACAGCAAGTGGCACCACCGATGAATACAAAAAATCATTCAAGGTTCTGCAATTTATTCGTGCGCACCGCGTACTCGGCTCGCGCCATTCTTCGCTCGATCCGTTGAAGCGCAGTGAGCGCATGCCAGTGCCGGAATTGGAATTGAGTCATTACGGCTTGTCCGATGCTGATCTTGAAACAGAATTTGGATTCGGCTCGTGGCAGGGCCAGATTGCGGGAAGTAAAGAAAAAGCGAAGCTGAAAGATATTGTCGCCGCCGTGAAGCGCACGTATTGCAGCTATGTCGGTGTCGAGTACATGTACATTTCCTCGACCGAACAGAAGCGCTGGGTGCAAGGCAACTTTGAATCGATCCAGTCGCAACCGAGTTTATCGACAGAAGAAAAACAATTTTTGCTAGAGCGTTTGAGCGCCGCTGAAACGCTGGAGAAATATCTACACACGCGTTATGTGGGCCAAAAGCGATTTTCGTTAGAGGGTGGTGAGAGCACCATTCCGCTGCTCGATGACATCATTCAAGGTGCAGGCGAAAAAGGTGTGCGTGAAGTCGTGCTCGGCATGGCGCATCGCGGGCGCTTGAACGTGTTGGTGAATAGTCTCGGTAAATTACCGGCTGATTTGTTCAGTGAATTTGAAGGCAAACATGCGCATGAGCTAGGCTCGGGCGATGTGAAATACCATCAGGGTTTCTCAAGCGATATTCAAACCAAGGGCGGTGCGGTGCATTTGACACTCGCGTTTAATCCATCGCATCTGGAAATCGTCAACCCGGTCGTTGAGGGGTCAGTTCGTGCGCGTCAGGTGCGCCGCAACGACATCGAAGGCAACGAAGTCATGCCGATTTTGATTCACGGCGATGCCGCGTTTGCCGGGCAGGGCGTGGTGATGGAGACGATGGCACTATCGCAAACGCGCGGCTATAAAACCGGTGGCACCGTGCATATTGTGATTAACAATCAGGTTGGTTTTACGACCTCCGATACGCGCGACACGCGTTCGTCTTTGTACTGCACCGACATCGCAAAAATGATTGAAGCCCCCGTGTTTCACGTCAATGCGGACGATCCGGAATCGGTGTTGCTGGTGGGTCGCATTGCGCTTGAATACCGCATGAAGTTTCATAAAGATGTCGTCATCGATATGGTCTGTTTCAGGAAGCTCGGCCACAACGAACAAGATGAGCCCTTCGTCACGCAACCGCTGATGTACAAGAAAATTGCGCAGCATCCCGGCACGCGCAAATTGTATGCAGATCGATTAGCCGCCGCAGGCACCGTGCCTGCCACCTATGGCGATGATCTGGTGACCAATATCCGCACGCGTCTGGATGCCGGCAAGAGTACGAATACAAAAATTCTGTACGGTATCAAACCGCCGCTGGCCGTGGATTGGGCGCCGTATCTGGGAAAAGATTGGCGTCAGCCGGTGGATACACGCGTGCCGTTGGCGAAATTGCAAATGTATGCCGAGCGTTTGACGCAGCCGCCGTCTGATTTTAAATGCCATATGTCGGTTGATAAGTTGCTCGAAGTACGCCGCAAAATGGGCCGTGGTGAACAGGCGCTCGATTGGGGTATGGCCGAGAATCTGGCGTACGCATCGTTGGTCGCGGGCGGTCATCCCATTCGCTTGTCCGGTCAGGATTGCGGTCGCGGCACGTTCGCGCATCGTCACGCCGTACTGCATGATCAGAACCGCGAAAAATGGGATTCCGGCACCTATGTGCCGTTGCAAAATATTCAGGAAAAACAAGGCACATTTTTGGTGATCGATTCTTTGCTGTCTGAAGAAGCGGTGCTCGGATTTGAATACGGTTATGCGTCCGCACAGCCGTTTGAGCTGGTGATCTGGGAAGCGCAGTTCGGTGATTTTGCCAACGGCGCACAGGTGGTGATCGATCAATTTATTTCGTCGGGCGAATCTAAATGGGGCCGCTTGTGCGGGCTTACCATGTTCCTGCCGCATGGTTATGAAGGTCAAGGCCCGGAGCATTCCTCGGCGCGCCCTGAGCGCTTCCTGCAGCTATGCGCGGAGCACAATATGCAAGTCGTCATGCCATCGACAGCGGGGCAATTGTTCCACATGATTCGCCGCCAGGCGCTACGGCAAATGCGCAAGCCGCTCATAGTGATGATGCCGAAATCGCTGTTGCGCAAAAAAGAAGCTACCTCCCCGCTGGAAGATCTGGTGAATGGCAAGTTTGAAGTGGTCATCGGTGAAACCGAAAAGCTGAACGCGAAAAACGTCAAGCGCGTGATTTTCTGTTCCGGCAAGGTTTATTTTGACATTGTGGCGGAGCGGCAGAAACGTGCGACTGATGATATTGCTGTGGTGCGCATCGAGCAGCTTTATCCATTTCCGCACGAAGAATTTGCCGAGCAAATCGCGCTATATTCGAATGCGAAATCGGTGGTGTGGGCGCAGGAAGAGCCGGGCAATCAAGGTGCCTGGCATCGCATTCAGCATTATTTGAAACGAGGCATGCGCGCCGAGCAAACGCTGACGAATGCATTGCGTCCATCATCGGCTTCACCTGCGGTAGGTTATCTGGCCAAGAGCAATGAGCAGCAAAAAACACTGGTTGAGACTGCACTGAGCGGGGACGCCAACGCCGACGATGTGCTCAATAAAACAGCACCATTGAAAACCGTTGCGAAAAAATAATCTTTTGGTGGAATCTGAATAGCTGAATCTGTTCGACCGCACCAGCATACAAAAACGAGCTCGAAGGAAGAAAAATGTTAATTGAAGTCAAGGTCCCGACCCTCTCAGAATCTGTCTCCGAAGCCACACTCGTGTCATGGCACAAGAAAGTGGGTGATGCGGTTAAGCGCGATGAAAATCTGATCGATATTGAAACCGATAAAGTGGTGATGGAATTGCCCGCACCTGCCGATGGTGTGATTAGTAAAATTATTCAAGGCGATGCGGCCACGGTGGCTTCGGGCGAGGTGATAGCAGTCATTGATACGGAAGCGAAAGCATCAACGGGTGCAGCGCCTGCTGTTGCCGCACCTGCTGTTGCCTCACCTGTGGCTGCCATGCCTGCCGTAGCTACCACGACGACCGCAGCCGTCGCACCCGCGATGAGCCCTGCTGCGGCAAAGATTGCTGCTGAAAATAATGTGAGTGCAGGCGATGTTTCCGGTACCGGCCGTGGTGGCCGTGTGACGAAAGAAGATGTGGTAAACAAGGTTGCTGGCGCACCCGCTGTGGCTGTTGTAGTTGCCAAACCAGCAGCACCGGCCGTCGTAATTCCAAAAGCGGGTTTGGCAAATGATCGTTCAGAGCAACGCGTGCCAATGTCCCGCCTACGCGCCCGCATCGCCGAACGTTTGGTGCAATCACAATCTACTGCCGCGATTTTGACCACGTTTAATGAAGTCAATATGGGCCCGGTGATTGCGCTGCGCAACACCTACAAAGAAAAATTTGAAAAAGAACACGGCGTGAAACTGGGCTTTATGTCGTTCTTCGTTAAAGCGGCTGTACATGCGCTAAAAAAATATCCGATAGTGAATGCGTCGGTTGACGGCAACGACATCGTTTATCACGGCTACTACGACATCGGCATTGCTGTCGGCACCGAGCGTGGCTTGGTGGTGCCGGTATTGCGCGATGCGGATCAATTATCGATTGCCGGCATCGAGAAAAAAATCGGCGAGTTTGGCCAAAAGGGCAAAGACGGCAAACTCACGATTGAAGATTTAACCGGCGGCACGTTCTCCATTTCCAACGGCGGTGTATTCGGCTCAATGCTTTCCACGCCCATCATCAACCCGCCGCAGTCCGCCATTCTGGGTGTGCATGCCACCAAGGATCGCGCGGTGGTCGAGAACGGTCAGATCGTGATTCGTCCGATGAATTATTTAGCCATGAGCTACGACCACAGAATTATCGATGGCCGCGAAGCCGTGCTGGCGTTAGTCGCGATGAAAGAAGCACTGGAAGATCCGGCGCGGTTGTTGCTGGATATTTAGTGCTAATGAAAAATGCGAAATCAAAATTAAAACCGCAGCAATGGCTCAAGCAAATTTTCTTTGTTATGGTTGGTGCATTGCTGACTGGTTTTCTCACGGTTTTCTTTGCTAAATTTCTCGGTCATTTCATCACGCCAAAAATCTCTGTTCCGGTCAGCGTGGGTGCGGCGGTTGCGCTCACGCTGTGGTTCTCACAATTAATTAAACAGCCCCCATTTGTTATTTCCGGCACATCACCTTTTATCGCTGGATTTTGCGCTGCACTGGGCGTTTATGTTTCCCGGGTTTGGTTATCGTAAACCCCAATTTTCGCAAACACTGTAATCTCAAAACAGGTTTTTAATCATGAATAAGCAATTCGATATCGTCGTTATTGGTGCTGGGCCTGGCGGGTATATCGCCGCGATTCGTGCTGCACAGCTTGGCTTTAGTGTGGCCTGTATCGAGGGCTGGAAAAACCCGAAAGGCGAAATGGCGCTCGGCGGCACGTGCTTGAATGTCGGCTGCATTCCGTCAAAAGCGTTACTCGAATCGAGCGAAAATTTTGAGAAGATTGAACACCGATTTGGTGACCATGGCATCTCCACCGGTAGCGTGAAGATGGATGTGGCAAAGATGCAAAATCGCAAGGACACCATCGTCGGCAAGATGACGAAAGGGATTGAGTTTTTATTTCGCAAAAACAAAATCACATGGCTAAAAGGTTTTGGCAAATTTAGCGGTAACGCAACTACCTCGGGCGAAGGTTATGAGCTTGAAATCGCGAATGGTGATGCAAAAGAAATGGTTGATGCGAAGCACGTCATCATCGCCACCGGCTCGAAGGCGCGCCATTTGCAAGGCATTCCGGTTGATAACGTCAACGTATGCGATAACGAAGGCGCGCTCATGTTTACAGCGGTGCCCAAGCGTTTGGGCGTGATCGGTGCAGGCGTGGTGGGGCTGGAGTTGGGCAGTGTGTGGCGTCGTCTGGGTGCAGATGTGACGGTGCTGGAAGCGATGCCTTCGTTTCTGGCGGCAACGGATGAATCGATTCAAAAAGAGGCGTGGAAGGTTTTCACTAAAGAGCAGAACATGAACATCAAGCTCGGTGTAAAAATCGGCAAAGTGATGGTCAAGAAAACCGGCATTTCCGTTGAATACACGGATGAGCAAAACCTCGCGCAAAAATTGGAGTGTGACAAATTAATTGTGTCAGTTGGCCGCGTGGCGAACACCGATATTTTAGGCGGCGACACAGTCGGTTTGAAAATGACGGATCGTGGCTTGATTGAAGTGGACGATCATTGCAAAACCAATCTGCCGAATGTGTATGCGATTGGGGATGTGGTGCGCGGCCCGATGCTCGCGCACAAGGCGGAGGACGAAGGTGTGGCGGTGGCGGAAATGATTGCGGGACAAAAACCGCATATCGATTTCAATACGATCCCGTGGATTATTTATACCTCGCCCGAAGTCGCATGGGTGGGCAAAAATGAGCAACAATTAAAAGCCGAAGGTGTTGCCGTCAAGACCGGTCAATTTCCGTTTATGGCCAATGGTCGTGCGTTAGGTCAGGGCGAGCCGGGCGGCTTTGTGAAAATTATTGCGGATGCGAAAACAGATCGCATTTTAGGTGCGCACATTATTCATGCGCATGCCTCTGAATTAATTCAGGAGCTGGTCACGGCGATGGAATTCAAAGCGGCATCAGAAGACATCGCGCGCATTGTGCATGGCCATCCCACGCTGTCTGAAGTGGTGAAAGAAGCGGCGCTGGCGGTGGATAAACGTACGTTGAATATGTGATTTATTTCAATTGCGAGAGCTAATACTGGTGCGCATTTTGAGCCAAAAATGGTTGGTAAAGCCTGCCAGTGCTAGTGTTTTGTTAATTTTAGCTATACAAACATGACGGCCCAATCACTCCCCAACATCTCCGGCGAAACTGGTGACGCCGAGCTCATAGAGGCGGGTAATCCGCTGGAATGGTATTGGAAATTTTCGCAGGCAAGTGATTTTGAATCCGA
>JANXWW010000075.1 GCA_025350945.1 Burkholderiales bacterium | reverse complement strand
GCAGTGTGATGGGGCGAACGGTAATTTCGTTTGCGCCAGTTCTCCGCTTTAAAACCACCCGTGGCGAGGCTTTGCACGGCAGCGGCTTCCAGCGCTTCGGCGTCCGTCATGGACGGCAAAATGCCCGGAAAGCGTGCGGCCAGCATGGTCTTGCCGGTGCCCGGCGGGCCCATCATCAGCAAACTGTGGCGTCCTGCGGCAGCGACCTCCATGGCCCGTTTCGCATGCGCTTGGCCTTTCACTTCCGACATATCCGGATAATGCGCAATCGAAATCGGTGCCACACTCACAAACGGCTTGATCGTTTCACGACCCGCCAGATGCGCGCACACCTGCAACAAATTTTTTGCCGCTAGTACGGTTGCATCTTTTACCAACGCCGCTTCTTCGGCTGACGGCACGGGCAACAAAAACGCGCGGCCATCGCCATGCGCTTTGTAGGTCATCGCGAGTGCGCCGCGAATTTTCCGAAGTTCGCCGGTGAGCGCGAGTTCACCTGCGAATTCATAATTTTTTAATTTGTCGCCCGGAATTTGTCCGCTCGCCACTAGAATACCCAGCGCAATCGGCAAATCAAATCGCCCGCTTTCCTTGGGCAAATCAGCGGGGGCCAGATTAACGGTGATGCGGCGTGCCGGAAATTCGAAACGGGCATTGAGCAGCGCGGCGCGTACGCGATCCTTGCTTTCTTTGACTTCTAGTTCGGGCAAGCCGACGATGGTAAATGCGGGCAAGCCATTGGCGAGATGGACTTCCACCGTCACCAGTGGCGCTTCCATGCCGGTGAGCGCGCGCGAGTAGAGAACGGCTAACGACATCGCGGGTGATTAAAAAATAAGTGCGATAAAAATAAATACGATGAAAATAAATTCTTCAAGCCGTCAGGCTTTCGTTTTTATTTGCACTTCAAGGGCCGCTAATTTCGCTTCCAGTTCGATCAATTTTGCGTGCGCTTTTTTAAGCATCGCGGCTTGAATTTCATATTCTTCGCGCGTCACCAAACCGTGTTTGGCAAGCTCGGAAATCACGCGCTGACGGGCGTTTTTTTCCAACTCGGCAGCAGGACTATTTTTCAGCACCTGCTCGAATTTGCCCGCGAATTGATTGATTGCGTCAATCGCGGCAGATGGGGAAAATTTGGGGGAAGTCATATTGGGTTTCGATTATCTCGGCTAAAGCCAGATATAGGCTTTCGTCAACGCTATATTGTATCGGACTGTACTTGCGGACGCTTGCTTGTAAATGCAAGGCGCGTTTGGAAGATTCGTATCAGGCACGACGCATGACCAGCAGCCGAAGGGTGCGCGCGGTCTTGGTGCATTTACAGTATGCAATGCAAGTTAGTGGTGCGTTAAAATTTTTTCACCTGAAAATCATGCTAAAAAACAATACGTTGCTGCTATACAACATCGATTAAAGCATGGCACGCTACATGCTATTAATTCGTAGAAAGCGCAATAGAAGAAATGAAAAAAAGCAATATTTCTCAAATTACTTCTTAAAGGGTTACGTAATGAAGAGCACGAATAAATCACTGGTTCTAGCAGGATTATTGTCTGTGGTAACTTTTCAGGCATTTGCGCAAACACCCACTCCGGCACCTGTGCCAGCCGCCGCACCCGCGCCCGCCGCACCAGAAAATACGCTGGTGCCAAAAATCTCGCTCTACAGCGAATATGAGTATCGCGGCATTTCGCAGACCTCTGAAAAACCCGCACTACAGTTCAACCTGGATTACACCCATACAAGCGGTTTTTACACAGGTTTATTCGTTTCCAACATCAATTGGCTGAAAGACCAGAAAGATTTGGGATTGGTTAAAGATTCGTCTCCTGTCGAAATCGATTTATTTGGTGGCTACAAGTTCGAAGTGGTCAAAGATCTCACGCTTGATGTTGGTTTCCTCCATTACGACTACCCGGGCGCCAAGGGAATTGCCAAATACCCCAAGCCGAATACAAACGAGATTTATATCGGCGCGGCGTACAGTTTTTTCAACGTGAAGTACTCATATTCCACCGGTGGCACTTTCGGCGTGCCGATCAGTAAAGGCAGCACGTTTATTGAGCTGAATTATTCGCAAGAAGTGATCCCAAAATTGACGTTAAATGGCCAAATTGCGCAGCAGAAATATAAAGGTAATTTCGAAGGTTTTGACAACGATAAAGCGTACACCTACTCGGTTTATAAATTCGGTGCGACCTATGATTTAGGTGATGGCTGGGCAGCGGGCGGCTACTTCAAAGGCACTAACGCAAAAGAAGAAAATTACACTTACAAAGGTCGTGACTGGAGCAAAAACCGCCTCGTTGCCTTCGTCTCAAAATCGTTTTAATTTTCATCGCGGATGGGCGCTTGAGAGCGCCCGCCTCGCAAGTCGTTTTATTCCAAAGGGAGTCTGCACATGAAATTAGTCACTGCGATCATCAAGCCGTTCAAACTTGACGAGGTGCGTGAAGCCTTGTCCGCCATTGGCGTACAAGGTATCACCGTTACCGAGGTCAAAGGATTTGGACGGCAAAAGGGGCACACCGAGCTATATCGCGGCGCGGAATATGTGGTGGATTTTTTGCCGAAAGTAAAAATTGAAGCAGCCGTAAAAGACGAAATGATTGATCAGGTGATCGAAGCGGTGGAAAAATCCGCGAACACTGGCAAGATTGGTGACGGCAAAATTTTTGTCTTCAATCTCGAACAAGTGGTTCGCATTCGCACCGGTGAAACCGGCGCTGATGCGCTTTAATCAAAGGGAGCCTTCCAATATGAAACGATTTTTTTTGAATATCGCGCTGTGGGCGTCGCTCATATGTGCGATGGCATTGCCAGCGCTGGCGCAGTCGCCAGCCTTAGCGCCGCTGCAGATTAATTTTGACACCGGCAAAACGGCGCTGCCAGCAGGCGCAAAAGTGTCCATTGATGCGGCTGTCGTCAGCCTTAAAGACAAGGCCGATGCCAAGCTCACCATTTCTGGTTTTACCGATAAAACCGGGGACGCCGAGCTCGCCAAACAACGCGCCTTCGCAGTGCGTGACGCGCTAAAAGTGGCAGGTGTGGCAGAAGACAAAATCGTGCTGCAAAAGCCCGATCAAGTGATGTCTGCGGGCTCGCCTGATGAAGCACGTCGCGTGGAAATCAAAACGATGATGGCCGCAACTGCTCCTGCTGCCGCTCCGACCGCCGCCGCTGCACCTACAGCCGCCCCTGCACCGGTACCGAATAAGGGCGACGTAGCCTGGATGCTCACCTGCACCGCACTGGTACTGCTGATGAGCGTGCCCGCGCTGGCCTTGTTCTACGGCGGATTGGTGCGTTCGAAAAACATGTTGTCGGTATTGATGCAGGTATTCGTTACATTCTCGCTGATCACCGTGCTGTGGGTTCTTTACGGTTACAGCTTTGCGTTTACCGAGGGTAGCGGTGCGACCAGCCCGTTCTTCGGGGGTTCGGGCCGTTTGTTCTTCAAGGGCATGGCTGATTTGGTCAAAGGTGAATACACCACCGCAGCAACTTTCAGCAAAGGCGTGGTATTGCCTGAAATGTTATTTGCCGCTTATCAGGCAACGTTTGCCGCGATTACTTGCTGCCTGATTTTGGGCTCGGTGGCCGAGCGCATGAAATTCAGTGCGGTGATTTTGTTTATGGTGCTGTGGTTCACGTTCAGCTATATCCCGGTCGCGCACATGGTGTGGTTCTGGTCCGGCCCTGATGCATATACCACCGCCGCATCGGTCGATGTTGAAAACGCCAAGGCAGGCTTGCTCTGGCAATGGGGTGCGTTGGATTTTGCTGGTGGTACCGTGGTGCATATCAACGCCGGTGTGGCAGGTTTGGTTGCGGCATACTTCCTCGGCAAGCGGATCGGCTTCGGCAAAGAAGCGCTCACGCCGCATAATCTCACCATGACCATGATTGGTGCCTCGCTACTGTGGTTCGGCTGGTTTGGCTTTAATGCGGGTTCCGCACTTGAGGCGGGCAACACGGCGGTACTCGCATTTATGAATACCTTCCTGGCAACGGCTGCTGCTGTGTTGTCGTGGATGACCGCCGAATGGTTGTTGCGCGGCAAGCCATCCATGCTGGGTGCTGCTTCTGGCGCTGTTGCCGGGCTGGTGGCGATTACGCCTGCTGCAGGCAACGTCGGTATTGCCGGTGCGATGGCGATTGGTTTAATCGCCGGTGTGGTGTGTTTGTGGGGTGTTACCGGTTTAAAGAAAATGTTGAAAGTCGATGATTCGCTCGATGTATTCGGCGTGCACGCAGTCGGCGGTATTTTAGGTGCCTTGCTCACAGGTGTATTCAATTCGCCCGACCTCGGCGGCCCCGGTTTTCCGAACAACTGGTTCGACATGAAGCCGGGTTTTGAAACGATTACCGCGCAGGTATTAGTGCAAGCCAAAGCAGTAGGCGTCACGGTAATTTGGTCGGCAGTCGTGGCGACAGTGTCGTTGTTCATCGTGAAAATGGTGGTGGGCTTGCGGGTTCCAGAAGATGAGGAACGCGAAGGTCTGGACATCACATCGCACGGCGAGTCGGCTTACAACTAATTGTTAGTTTAATCAGTACATTCATCGAAGTAAAAAAGGCGCTCGCAAGAGCGCCTTTTTT
>JANXWW010000061.1 GCA_025350945.1 Burkholderiales bacterium | reverse complement strand
TCCAAGGCCTGGCCGGATTCCGCCTCGCGTACGCCATTCTCTGCCGCGCGCGTCGCGGCGACTGTTTCGCGCACTTTGTCTTCGAAGGTGGGCACCTCAAGACGCACCGCTTCCGCACGCTCGCGCGCCTCGCCAACGCGGTCCATGCCGCTCGCCAATTCACGATGCCAGCGCTCCAGCTCAGTCGCGGTCGCTTCACGATTCATTTCCACTTCAGCGACCTGTTGGGCCAGCGCTTCGACTTGCGCAATCAGGCGGCGGCGATTATCCGATAGGTAACTAATTTCCTGTTCCAACTGCACCACAGCACTATTGGCTTCGAACATGCCTGCTTGCGCGGTGGTCAGTGCATCGGTTTCCGAATAATGATCCTGACGCAGCTTATCAAGTGCTGCTTCGGCTTCACGCAGCTTGGCGGTTTCGCCTTCAAAACCGGTTTCAGTTTTGATAATTTCAGTCGCGTAGCGAAGCTTCGATGCCAGCGCTTCGCGCTGCTTGGTGAAGGCCCACAAATTTTCATTGAGCTTTAATTCGCCGACGAATTCGTTGTACTGTGCCGCCACTTCCGCTTGCGCGGTGAGCTTTTCAACTTGTTTATCCAGCTCACCACGAATATCGTCCACGCGATGCAAATTCTCTTTTGAATCTTCTAGCCGCGATTCGGTTTCGCGCCGACGCTCCCGATATTTCGATACGCCCGCAACCTCTTCCAAAAATATGCGCAGCTCTTCCGGCTTGGACGTAATCACGCGCGAAATCATGCCCTGCTCGATGATCGCGTAGGCGCGAGGTCCCAAACCCGTGCCCAGAAACACGTCAGTGATATCGCGACGCCGCACATGCTGGCCGTTAATGTAGTAATCGGAATTACCATCACGTGATAACACGCGCTTCACGCTTAGCTCCGCGTATTGACCCCACTGCCCGCCGATGCGGCCGAGCGAATTGTCGAACACCAGCTCCACGCTGGCACGGGCGACCGGTTTACGCTGCGTGGAGCCGTTGAAAATAACGTCCTCCATTTTTTCGCCGCGCAAATTTTTGGCCGATGATTCGCCCAGCACCCAGCGAACCGCGTCAATCACATTCGATTTTCCGCAGCCGTTCGGGCCAACCACGCCGACCAGCTGGCCGGGCACTGCAATCGTGGTGGGGTCAACAAAAGATTTGAAACCTGCAAGTTTGATCTGAGTAAGACGCAACTTAATTTCCTTATACAACTACTGCAACGACTGCTTTAATAGTGAAAACCCGCCGTAAGCTTCTTCAGAGACTAAGCATGGCGGGTTTAATGAAATACAATACCCAATTCTAACTTAACGCATCCCTAATTCCCATTTTAGACATCATGAAACTACCTCCTAAAAAAGAAAAAACATCAACAAAGTCGGCTAAGTCTTTGACGAGTCAACAAAGAGCCGAGCATCTAACCAAGTTAGGCGACAGTCCTACTGCCCGCGCCAGTAAGGCATTAGAAGTTTTCCTAAGCCCCGCACCACATCGTGACTTTTTGATCCACATGCAGATTCCCGAATTCACCTGCCTGTGTCCTAAAACCGGCCAGCCCGATTTCGCCACGTTATATCTGGATTACATTCCCGACAAATTATGCGTGGAGCTAAAAAGTTTGAAGCTCTATATCTGGTCGTTTCGCGATGAAGGCAAATTTCATGAGGCCGTCACCAACGAAATTCTGGACGATATTGTGAACGCAACCAAGCCACGATTTGCAAGATTGACGGCGAAGTTTTGGGTGCGTGGTGGGGTATTTACGACGATCATTGCCGAGCATCGCGCGAAAGGCTGGAAACCCGCACCCGTGGTGGAATTGCAGGCTTTTGCGGATGAGAAAAGCGTGACAGAACGGGGCTGATTTTTATCGGCGCCGCGAACGCTTGATCGCATCGGCATGGAGCAATAACAGAATGCAAACACATTATGCGCAACATCACCTCACGCGCAAGTATCCTTGGCTGGCAGTGCTTGCACTCACGGCGACGACATCACACGCGGAAGTTATCGACACGCTCAGCTATGATTATTACGATGTGCAGGAAAAATCCGGACAAACATTAACGGCTTTGTTGAATCGCGCAACGCCTTTCAAAGAAGGCAATCGATCATTTCATGGGTATACGAAATGGAATATTCGCTGGACTTTTTCCTACAAAGAAAATTCATCCGGCGCATGCAGAATCGAAACAGTAAAGGTTAACCTTGACACCATCATCACATTGCCCCGACTTGTTGGCGACAACGAAAAACAGGAAAGGCAACTTGAGCAATATCTTATTCCGTTAAAACAGCATGAGCTCGGTCATTACCGCATCGCGCAGGAAGGTGCCGCGGCCGCCGAGCGAACGCTTGCCAGTATGCCAAGTGAGCGGAGTTGTGCCAATCTGAGCAAGGCCGCAAACGCGGCGAGCACAGAAACGGTGAACCGCTACAATGAAAAAAATCGCGACTACGATATTACGACCGATCACGGCAAGTCTCAAGGGGCGATAGTAAGAAACTGATGATCGCGCTTCTAGCGCGATGATGTTGACAAAAAATTGCATGCGTTTTAAATATTCAGATGATGATGAAAACAACGCCCGCATGCAAGTGCGATCACTTGATTAACTTATAAAATTTACCCACCATCATGATTCAAAAGCAGCGCCTCACTGCAAACATCGAAGGTGACTTTGTCGTTTTTTTAATTGGGCTACGCGTAAATCAGCCGCTAAAAATCCACAAATGGTTGCCGGTATTTATGGCGATGCCAAAAATGTTGACTGAGCTTTATCGCCAGCCGGAATTGGGATTTCTGCATGCAGAAAGCTGGTTTGGCCGCACCACCATCATGGTGCAATATTGGCGGTCAATGGATCAATTATTGGCCTACGCAAAAATGCGCGACGCCGCACATTTACCAGCGTGGCAGGCGTTTAACAAAGCCGTGGGCACCGACGGCAGCGTCGGCATCTGGCACGAAACATATGCGGCATCGTCCGGAAGCTATGAGAATGTTTATGTGAATATGCCGCCGTTTGGATTGGGGCGGGCGGGCTCACTTCAGGGCGCATCCGGCGGAAAAGAATCGGCTGCAGATCGATTACGCGGTGGATAAATATTTATCTGCACAAAAAAATAAACGCTGACACTTCTTTCGAAATGCCAGCGCAAATCACTTCGCCTTAAATCAAACAGCTACTAAAAAACTATCGCGCCATGTTTTCGCACGAAGGTTGCAGCTGGGTTGGATCGACTGCTTTCAACTCTTTCACTTTGTTGCCGAGCTCAGCTTTGTACTCTTTGCTGCTGGCTTGTTGCTTCATGGCAGGCGGGGCTTCGGCGGCGGCTTTTTTCCAGTTAGCCTCGATCTTGTCGGCAGATTTCGGGAATTTCTCTTTACATACTTCTTTCATGGCTTCGGTGTTCAGATAGCCTTGTGTGTCCGCACCGCCCGGCTGCGGTTGGCCCTGCGGCTGACCCTGTGGTTGCGCTTGCGGTGGTGCCTCACGCTGTGGCGCGGGCATCGGTTGTGGTGCATCACGTTGCGGCGCGGGTGCTTGTGCCACAGCAAAACCGCTTGCACAAATTAGCGTGACGGCGAATGCTGAAAGTGACTGCATGGATACTGTCTTCATGTTGAGGCTCCTTGT
>JANXWW010000054.1 GCA_025350945.1 Burkholderiales bacterium | reverse complement strand
CACTTCATTTTTACGCGCACGCTGGGGATTGATCAAAGTGCGCGATGAGAGTGATCGCCATCATGCGCTCGATGCAGTCGTTATCGCCGCGTGTTCGCACGGCATGGTCAAGCGCATGTCGGATTATTCGCGGCGGCGTGAGCTGCGTCAGGTGTCGGAAGGCTTTGTGGATGTCACCACCGGCGAAATACCGAACCCGGTGATGTATGAGAAGCTCAAAGAACATTTCCCCGATCCATGGCCCCACTTTCGCGACGAGGTGCAGGTGCGGTTAAAAATTGATGATCCTAAACTACTGCATGAAGAGCTGGCGCGGTTTGGCAGCTACGCGCCGGAAGTGATTGCGCAAATAAAGGGCGTGTTTGTATCGCGCGCACCGCAACGGCGTAGCGGCGGGGCTGCGCACAAAGAAACCGTTTACGGGCAGCCAGAGCGACTCAAAAAAGACGGCTCCGTAACCGAAAAGGCCGCACTGTCGAGCATCACGGTTAAAGACCTGGAGCGTGCGATTGATCCGCATCGCAATGAAAAACTTTACGCCGCAATTCGCACGCGCCTGGATGCATTTAACGGCAAAGCGGATAAAGCATTTGCGATTGATAATCCGCTGCGAAAGCCGGACAAGAGCGGCGAGCTAACTGGCCCGGTGGTGCGCACGATTACGCTCGTGATTGATAAACTTTCTGGCGTAACGGTGCGCAACGGTATTGCGAAGAACGACGCGATGATACGCGTGGACGTATTCACGAAGGAGGGGAAATTTCACCTCGTGCCTGTGTATGTGCATCACCGCTCGTCGGGGCTGCCAACCCGAGCTATTGTTTCAGGCAAAGATGAAGACGAGTGGACATTGATCGATGAAAGTTTTGCGTGGTATTTTTCGCTTTATCCGAATGATTTTCTACGAGTTGCGCAAAAAGGTAAGCGCGCTATATCGGGGTACTTTTCAGGGTGCAATCGTCGTAACGGCTCCATTGACCTCTGGGCGCAAGATCGAAATAAACTAGTTGGTAACGGAGGCTTAATAGAATCAATCGGTGTGAAAACTGCCCTAACAATCGAGAAATTCCACGTCGATGTTTTAGGCACTATATTCCCCGCTAAACCGGAGCCTCGCCGTGGTCTGGCGTAGCGTCGTCATTAACCAACCGGCTAAGCTCAAGCGCGAGCATTTCGCACTGGTGATTGAGCAGGAATCTTCTGCGCGCGTGCCGTTTGAAGATATTGCGGTGATTGTTTTGCATCATCGCGAAATCACCATTACGCATCCGGTGTTATCGGCTTGCGCGGAATATGGCATCGGGCTTTTTTCGACCGGTGACAATCATCAACCGAATGGCATTTTTCTACCCTATCTCGCGCATAGTCGCGCGACTCGCATGATGCGTTTACAGTTGGCGATTGATCGCCCGCTCGCGAAGCGCACATGGGCTGAAATTGTGCGCGCGAAGATTTCTAATCAGGCGCGATGTTTGAAATTTACACACGCGCTCACTCAATTGGCCCGCGTGGAGGATCTGGAATCGCTGGCGCGGCGCATTCGCTCGGGTGACCCAGACAATCTGGAAGCACAGGCAAGCGCGATTTATTTTCGTGCGCTGTTCGGGGCGAATTTTGATCGCGCACAAGGCGTGTGGACGAACGCCGCGCTTGATTACGGCTACTCGATTTTTCGCGGCGCGATAGCGCGTGGCTTGGTCGCACATGGCTTTATGCCCAGCATCGGGCTTTTTCATCGCAATGAGCAAAATTCATTTAATTTGGCTGACGACGTGATTGAGCCGTTTCGCCCCATTGTGGATTTGCATGTGGCGAAAATGCGGCCTGCGGACGATTCGATTCCGCTCGCGCCCGCGCACAAGGCGGATTTGATTGCATTGTTAAACATCGACGTACGCATGCCGCGCGGGGTCATGGCGGCACTTTCAGCGATTGAACATAGCATTGAGTCACTTGCGCGGGTGTACGAACCTGCGCACGCACCGGAGCGCGCACATGCGCCTGCTCGCAGAGCCTCCGCCGTCGGCAAACGTATTGCCGACGAAGAAGTCTTGGCACCCGCGCTTGAATGGCCGGAACTCATCGGCTTAACTGCGCATCGGCGCGAAATGTAAGCCAATGAGTCAGGAGACGAGGCGATTTATGCGATTGCTCGTGTTCTTCGATTTACCGGTGGTGAGTAAAGCGGATCGGCGCGCATACACGCTGTTTCGCCGATTTCTGCTCAATGACGGTTATGACATGCTGCAATTTTCGGTTTACGGGCGCATTCTGAACGGCTCAGACGCCGAAAAAAAGCATATGCAGCGACTGGTCGATAACCTGCCCGAATCAGGCTCTATTCGCGTGCTGAGCGTGACCGAAAAGCAATTCGCTTCGATGAAAATACTCGTCGGCATGCCGCTTTTTCAGGAAAAAAAGGTCAACGCCGCGCAAATGCTGCTGTTCTAAAACGGCCGTTTTTAGAAACAGAAAACCCGCAAAGCCCAAGAGCCATGCGGGTTTCCGGTGAGTCGATTGTAGCCTTCCGGGGTGAGAGAGGGAGCTACAACAGTTTTCCGCTCGCGGGCGATAAAGCTGCCCGCAACCGAAAAACCGCGCGCTTCGCGCTCCCCCGTCAGCAATAAAAAACTTCCATCGCTTTATATTTGATGCATTCAAATGTTGAAAAAAAACAATATCCGCGCGGCTAGCTTACCCCCGATCCGATCACAACAATGATAAATCCGTCATGCCTCGAAGCCCCAATATCGACGGCCATCTTGAGGCATTTTTTGCCAACAGTGCCCGCCGATATTGGCATTTTGCTTTTAGGTGTTGCGGCGACATCGGTTTAAGTTGTCAAATACGATATCGCTTATCTAGGCGCTGACCAAAATTTTTTTAGCATCTACAAATTACATGTCCACCACTGCACTTGCTGCAAACGCGATTACCCCGCTCCAGGCGCTCGACCACTGGGCACCCATCGTCTGGTTGAAAACGAACGTTTACGCTTATCCGACACTCGAAGTCATGCACATTGTGGCTATCGCGCTGGTGTTTGGCACATTGTGGATCGTGGATTTGCGGCTGCTATTGCGGCTGAACGTGCTGGATCAATTGGACGCGCGATTGTTGGCGAAGGCGTTGCTGCCGTGGACGATTGTCGGGTTTTTGTTAGCGGCGATGACCGGGCTTACGATGTTTGTTTCGCGCGTTGGCGATTTGATTTCGAACACCGCGTTCATCATCAAAATGTGTTTATTGTTTACAGCGGGAACAAATGCGGCGATCTTGCATGCGCGTGGTTCGCTCGATGCAGAAAATGTGGTCACACGAATTCAGGCGGGTTTGTCGATTTTGATTTGGCTGGCGGTGATTACATGCGGACGCTGGATCGCTTATGTTTAATTTAATTTTTTGAAGGAGGCAATACGAAACGCAGAGTTTTTCTTTTGTCGTTACCGGTTTCGGGGATTGCATTAGTGATCTCGAAAAATTCTTTTGCCCATCACGGCTGGTCGAGCTTTGATGAGTCGCGACCGATCTATCTTGAAGGCGTCGTTAAATCAATCAAGTGGCAAAATCCGCATGCAGAAATTACGATCACGCTTGCGACTGATTTAAAGCTGCCAGCCGATCTCGCCAAACGCAGTACACCCGCACAAGCCGCAAGCGTTGATGGCGCGAAAATTCTTTCCAGCGCAGCCTTGCCGAAAAAACGCGGCGATTGGGTGCTGGAGTTATCCCCGATGTCGCGAATTGAAGCCTGGAAAGTGAGCGAGCCAAAAGTCGGCGACATGATTGCGGCAGTCGGCTTTACATTCAAAGGTGAAAAGGGCGCATCGCTTGCACGGATTGAATATTTGATGGTGGGCGACAAACTTTATGGGCTGCGGTCAATGCCGGTTTGATTGCTGGTTCGCAAATTAAATAATAAACTTGGCAAAGCGGGCGAAGCGTTATTGACTGAAAATGCCCGCCCCTGCACGTGTCTATTGGCTTTCTGCTCTATATTTTTACTTCACCACCGCCGACGTTCCACCCGTCTTGGTCTTATCCAACACCGTCATCGCGGTTGATAGCATCGACGCAACATCCGCAATATTCGCGGGCACGATCAGCGTATTTCCGACCTTGGCAATATTGCCAAATTGCTCGACATATTTTTCGGCGATTTTTAAATTTGCAGCTTGTTGTCCGCCGGGCGCTTCGAGCGCAGCAGCGACTTGGCGCACCGCGCTGGCGGTGGCTTCCGCAACCGTTGTAAGCGCGGTAGCTTCGCCCTGCGCTTTGTTGATCGCGGCTTGCTTTTGGCCTTCGGAAGCCAGGATCGCCGCTTGACGTTCGCCGTCGGCCATGTTGATTTCTTGCTGACGTACACCTTCTGATTTCGCGATCAACGCGCGCTTTTCACGCTCTGCCGTGATCTGCGCCTGCATTGAACGCAGAATCGATTCCGGCGGCGTGAGGCTCTTGATTTCATAGCGCAATACTTTCACACCCCAAGTGCGGCCCGCTTCATCGAGCACGCTGACGAGTTTGTGATTAATTTCGTCACGGCTCTCGAATGTTTTATCCAGTTCCATCTTGCCGACTTCGCTGCGCAATGTGGTCTGCGCGAGTTGCGAAATCGCGGCCAGATAATCGCTCGATCCATAACTCGCCAACTTCGGGTCCACCACTTGATAGTAGATCACACCATCCACCGCGAGCTGTGTGTTGTCGCGCGTAATACAAACCTGCTCAGGAATATCGTGCGGCGTTTCTTTCAGCACGTGGCGATAGGCGACGCGGTCAAAAAACGGCACGATCACATTCAATCCCGGCTCCAGCACGGCGTGAAATTTTCCCAATCGTTCCACCACCCACGCGCTCTGCTGCGGCACAATGCGCACGCCTTCAATAACAAAAATAATCACAGTTGCGAGGAAGAAAAACGGCAAGGCGTAGCCGCGCGCTTCGGGTGTAAAAAATATTACGGCAGTGGCAATGATGATGCCAAGAATTTTAGGAATCACGGTGTTCTCCGGTTAGATTTTTAAGATCAAGAATTTCTAAGGCTTCGTACCAACATGAAAAACGCCGTTCTCCTGACCGCGAATATAGAGCACGTCAGCGAGCTTCGGCGGGTGTGCCAGATTGGTGTCGAGCTGCGCTTCCCAAGTGCTGCCGCGATATTTCACGCGCGCAATTCCTGCTGCCTGATTCACCCAAGAATCGACCACGACGGCCTGACCCAGATCGAGATTGTTCGATGCTTTGCCATCTTTTGGATGCGTGGTCCACCAGCGACGCACGAGATAAATACCGATCAACGCAACGGCGGCCGCCACCATTGCCTGCACCCAAAAATCGCCGCCCATATAGGCAATTACCGCTGCTGCAAGCGCGGCGATGCCGAGCACTAAAAGATAAAACGTACCCGTTAGCAATTCAGCAATCACGAGTACAAAACCCGCAATCGCCCAGAGAAGATAGGTCGCCATGATGCGCACTCCTTTTTTGATTTGAATATTGCGATATTGATATTGCTAACACCTTTAGTCGCTACTATGACATGCAGATGATTCGCTAGCCTGTCGTAAATAAATTTATGGAATTTAAATTGCGCCTGAATTTAAAAAATCAACTGTACCTCGTCCACGAAATGATGCACAAAACGTTATTAGCAATTGAATTGAGTCGAAGATGAATTACGATGACTGCAGGCAGTTGAATGCCGCAAGGAGTGTGACATGCAAAAGATATTCAAGAAGTTGGTGTCGATTCATTTTATGGCCATCGCTGCGACTGCGATGTTAAACACCGCATTCGCCGCCAACCACGCCACCGAAATGGCACCGCTGGCACCCGGCGTATACCCCGTGGCATGTTCCAACATCGCACAAGACGCCGCCAAGATTGCCCAATTCGGCGGTCAGGCGTCAGATTATTGGGAAGGCAATGATCGCTATATCACGCAGATTTTGGCCGAGCCATCTGACGTACCTACTGCGATTGCGCGCGTGCCGAATGACAATAATTTTTATCCGCAAACCTCCAATAAAGATTTAACGTTCACGCTGTTGGTGTGCTATCCGACAACAGTTGAGAACAAGCGCGCGGATTACGCGTTACCTGATGGTCAGCTCGTGCCCAAAATGCAGCGCATCGGTGACAAGCCTTTGCTGCCTTTGAATGCTGCTGCGCTGCCTTTGCGTGGCACCGTTGGCAGCGGATCGGCAACGCTGCGCACACAGCATCCGCTGCTGGTGTTTTCGCATGGCTTAGGCTCCAGCCCGCTCGATAGCAAGTCGGTCGATTTTCTGGTCAAGCTCGCCGCCTACGGCTATATCGTCGCCGCACCTTTTCATGCTGACGCGCGGTTTTCAAAAATCAAGTTGGATGGTTTGAGTGATGTGCTTTATATCATTCGCAATTTTGATTATTTTGTTGAGCTGCAGGCTTTGCGTCCGCTATCGATCAAGGCAACCATTGATACGATGTTGGCGCATCCTGATTTTGGCCCGCGCATCAATCAAGATCAAATCGGCGGCATTGGCGGCAGCATGGGTGGGGCGACGATGACATGGCTGGCAGGCGCGAATCTGACCACCACTTTTCCCGGTTTATCATCACGCGCAACCGTGCAAGATCCGCGCATCAAAGCGATGGTGGGTTATGTGCCCTACGCAGGTCAGCGCCTCTTGCCCGCGTACGGCGACAACAATGCCAGTGCGGTAAATGTAAAAACGCCCTACCTCGCCATCGGCGGCACGGCAGACACCACCGCGCCGATTTATTTGATGGAACAGGCCATGAATAATTTCCAGTCCGCACGTTATTTTGTCGCGCTGACTGACGTGACGCATGGCTATGAGCCACGCTATGCCGATGAAGTGTTTGGCTGGTCGGTGACGTTCTTCGATGCGTATCTGCGCGGCAATGCGAGCGCGATGAATAAGCTCACTAAAATGCGTAATATCAAAGGCGGCCTCGATGACAATATGAGCATTGATTACACCACGCCAACGGCAAGCTGGGCCGGTGGTGCCACCGTGGAAGAAACGTTTAACAGCCAAGTGGGACGCGAAGTGTTGGGCGTGACAGATGCGGGTGGCAACTTGACACCGATTACATCCACGCCACTTGGCACGCAAAAAACACGCAATGCATTTCGTGTTGTTCGCTCAGCATCTAGGCCGTTTCCGCTGGGCTCAAGTGTTGCTGCATCTACGCTGGCACCCGTCTGCGTTTTTTCCGGGGCAGGCGCTGTGCCGATTACCACCACGCTTTTAACGGTGGATGCCGCCGAGTGCGCGCAACTCAAAACCGATAATCGCTGGCAATTTCGCGGCACGCCGTTTTATCTTTTTCAAGCCGCGAACGGGCAGTGCGCAGATGGCTTGCTCACCGTCACACGAATGTTCAACAACAAAACAAATCCAGCGGACTATCAGTATCGTTACTCCACCAGCAATTCGTTTATTAAAGATTTGGTGAGCAACGGCTGGCGCGCGGATTTACAGGTGATGTGCGCACCGATTTGAGTAGCTCCTTCCCATTTCAAGGGGAAGGCTGGGATGGGGTCGGTCAGTACGAGCAGAATAAATCTAATGACGCGAAAGTAGCAACATTCAAGCGGAGTTCGCTTGTCAATCAACTCCCCCATCCCTGCCTTCCCCCGCAAGCGAGGGAAGGAGCAACCGTCATTTGAGCAACTGCTCCGCGCGCTTTTGCTCTGCTTCACTCATTGACGGCGGAACAATGTCCAGCTTCAGCCGTCGCTGTCGCGCCATCAAAAACGCGATGGCCGCACCGCCTGCCAGCAATAGAAACGGCCCGAACCAGAGCAAATAAGTTTTGCCACTCATCGGCGGATTGTAGAGTACGAAATCGCCGTAGCGGACGCGCAAAAACTCTTTGATTTCTTCGTTCGTTTTTCCACTATCCGCCAGCAAGCGAATCTCGCGGCGCAGATCACCCGCAAGACCCGCAGGCGACTCCGCGAGCGTCTGGTTTTGACAAACCAGGCAACGCAATTCGGTCTCCAGTTTTTTTAATCGCGCCTCGAGTTCAGGAGGCGCAGGCGGCATTGCGGGTGTGGCGGTTTGCGCAAAAACATGTGCTGAAAACGCGCAAGCAAGCAACATCAATACGACGCGTTTCGAAAATTCAAACTCTAATACAGCCGGACGTTTTGAGGCAGAAATGGCTGATTTAGCACGCTGTTGCTTGTGTTTTATAAAATTCAAGAGTGAAACCACGATTATGCTTTCTTCAATTCTTGCAGCAGCGGCACAATTTTTTTCTGCATATCGTCCGGTGAAATTGGCCCGGTGTGCTTGTAACGAATCATGCCGGCTTTGTCAATCATAAACGTTTCTGGCGCACCGTAAACACCATAGTCAATCGCCACACGCCCATCGCGATCCATCACCGATTTTGTGTACGGATCGCCGTTTTTTTTCAGCCATTTTTTCGCGTCTTCGGGCTGATCTTTCCAGTTAAAACCGATGATCGGCACCACCTGCTGCTTCGCCAATTCGTTTAACACCGGATGTTCATATTGGCACGACACGCACCACGATCCCCAC
>JANXWW010000410.1 GCA_025350945.1 Burkholderiales bacterium | reverse complement strand
TCCGCACAAACCTATGAACGGCTCACCGCTCGTGGCATGTTCGCAGCCGAACAGCGGCTAGATTTGATCGAAGCCATGAACGCGCTCAAAGATCGGCATAAGCTGCTGGATTTACAATACGAGCTTCAGCCACAGCGACCGCTGAAAATGTCGAGTAATGGCAGCTATTCGGCGATTGATGTATTGGCAAGTCGTATGAAAATAAAAGTGCGTGCTTACCACGATGGAGATTTAGTGGCGGTTCTTAATGATTTCCCCCGCATTCAGCGCGGCTTCTTCCCGCTTGATCGATGTGTGATGACGCGCAGTGTGGATGCTGAACGTGTTGAGAATAGCGCTGCGCAAACTAACCAGAATGCAGGCGCACTTCCGCAGGCATTGCGCACTGCGCAAGCCCTTGCTGCGACTGCGCCATCGGCAGATGCTCCCAACGCGATTACGGCGGAATGCACGCTGGAGTGGATTACGTTGCAGGATAAGCGCAATCCGGCGCGGCTGGCGCAGATCGGGGGCGCGCTGCAATGAAGGGCTGCCTGACACGCAATTTTCTAACAGCGGCCGTCGTTCGCGGGTTTGTCGCAGCATTAGCTTTATGCGCGGCGCACGCAATGCTGTATCACTCAATTGCACATGCGCAGCCTGTCAAAGCTACCGCTGCATTTAATGCGGTGCCGAGCGAAAAATTTGAATTGGCCCCCAAAGTTTTTACGGGTACGCTATTTACCACCCACCAGCAACGCGCACGCCTTGACGCAGCACGTCGGCGCGGCGGCGTGCTTGAAGACGAAGTCGTAACCACGACCAAGCCAGAGCGATCAGTGATTAACGGTTTTGTAAAGCGTAGCGATGGACGAGATACGGTGTGGGTCGATGATGTGATGAAACGGGATCCAAGATCGGAAGTTATGGAGCAGTTGGAGCCTAATGTGGTGGGGGGAAGCAATGGTGTCTCAAAGCGAATTTTGACAAGTACACCAGAATTGCGAAGCAAAGTTCGTAAGCAAACGGTTGTGAAAGCTACTACAAAAGGGCGTTCACAAAAAAATAGTCGGCGCTCTGCGAGACCGAAGCTTAAATTGCTATGAGAACGAACCGATCACGCCGAATTTTCCGTCAGCGCGGAATAGTGTTTCTTCTTGCGGTGTTAGTTTTGCTCGTAGCGGGCTTAGCTTCGCTTTTTCTGTTCGCTGCTGGAAACACCATCGTTACCGCACAGCGCCTCAAGAGCGAAACAACAGACATTGCACGTTTGAGAACCGTTAAGGATGCGCTGATAGGTTATGCGATTGGTGCATATGGGGGAGGGTCTCGTCCTGGCCAACTTCCGCCTCCCGACACACTAGAAGGAGCACCTGCTGTTGGAAACTATGACGGCAACGGGAATCCCGGCTGTCTCGACGGCACCAAATTGAATGGTCTTCCTCCTTTAAATGATTCTTCTGCAAAATCGCGCAATCTTCGCTGCATTGGCCGCATCCCTTGGCGGACGTTGGGCTTGCAGCCAGAAGCACTAGACGAAAATGATCCGCTCGGATCTATGATGTGGTACGCCGTTAGCGCAAATTTGGCAGATCCGAATTTTTGTCTTGAGCGGTTAAATTCTGGAACGATATCGCTTGCACATGATGTGGTCGCGCCATTCGCCTGCCCCAACGCCGCGCCACCGTTTCCGTGGCTTAAAGTTTGCAGCGAATTGGGCCGTGTCATAAATGACAGAGTCGCCTTCGTACTAATGTTGCCAGGGAAGCCTATTGCTACACAAGGACGGGCACAGCAAAGAGCGCTGAACGTTAAACCGCAACCCAGTGATTTTTTAGATGCTATTGCGCTTCCGCCGGGATGGTCATCCATACCACCCGCAGATCGATGCTCGACATATGACAATGCGGGATTAACCAATGAATTCGTGATTGCAACGCAAAGCGACTTTTTTAACGACAGATTGGTTTACGTAACCGTTGATGAGTTAGCTGCAGAAATTGAGCGGCGCGTGGCATTCGAGGTTAGGGCGTCTATTGATTCGTTTGTAAATTTAAGAGGTGCATTTCCTTGGCTTGCTCCGCTTGCGGACCCTACGCTTGCTTCAAGCTATGTCCCGCTCTCACCCAACTTGACCCTTGCAGGGCTTGTTCCCTTTTATACAACTCACTCAAGCAATGATTTTTTAACTGAGCTGGGTTGGACAATTTCAGCGCCATCGGGCAGCGTATCTTCATCAGGTGCTTCACTCGCGAGTCCGGTGAGCTGCACAATAAATGGCACAGCACAATTTTGCAGGCTCCGATCCAGTACGGGTGGGTCGATATCAAACTCGGTAACGGTTCCGCAAGTTGAAGCCTATTTTACGTTCGACATCAGCGCACCTGACGCAAAATGCAAATGGACAGCTGACAAAGACAGCCGCGTGAAGTGCAGTTATTCATCTAACCCCCTGCCAGCTGTTCCTCAAACTTATCAACTTGAGACGGGTATGTCGGCAACAGGGCCATGGACATCGTGCGGCACGTTTGCCGGAAGTAACGTAAGAACACTTAAAGCTGATTTTGACTTTTTGGCTAGGCCTGATTCCCCATCCATCAATCCTGCTTTCACTCAAGCGACGCCATCGAGTGTCATGCAGCGCGAGGTGAGGAATAATTCAGTTGGTCTAAGTAATATGATTGAGCTGACTGAAAACTTTAGCCCGTTGTCTTCTACGACGACTTGCGGTGTAACAAGTCTCAATGGAGCCTTACCAATTGTTGGCCGCAGATTTTCCGCAGGAGTGGGCGCGATCGCCGTGCGAAAAATTCGCGTGTATCCAGCGCTGCCAGAGTGGTATTTTTCTGAACAATGGAATCAATATATTTACGCTGCTCTCTCGTTGGATGTGGCACCGGGCTCAGGTAAAACATCATGTGACAAGGGTGGGACAAATTGCCTCACTTCTGATGGCATAGCGGGCCTTGATGCGGTGGTTGTTGCCTTGGGTAAGCCGCTTGCCGGGCAAAATCGCTCGCTGCCAGCGCCGAATAATTTTCTTGAAGGTAAGAATGTAAACGGTGCGACAACGAAAGCGTTTGCTTCTAGCACCGAGCCGCGAACAGCTAACTATGTCGATTTTGTTGCTCCCATGGTTCGTTAGCATGAAAGCGTCAGCACCACATGGATTTTCACTTATTGAAATAGCGGTAGTACTCGTCATTTTGTCAATTCTGCTTGCTGCAGTCGCGATACCGATTGCAGCTCAACTTGAACAGCGACGATTTGAAGAAACCAATCGACAGCTCGAACTCGCCAAAGAGGCGATCATAGGTTTTGCTATGGCAAATGGGCGGCTTCCATGCGCGTCTCGTCCGACCGACAACGGAGTAGAGTCTTTAACAAATCCATTAGCCAGCCCACCAGACGGAACTTGCGGTGCTTATTCGGGATTGCTGCCAGCGGTGACGCTCGGAATTGCACAGGGCGGTCAGGATGGATTTGCAGTTGACGCATGGGGACTTCCACAGAATCGTATCCGCTATGCGGTCGTGAACATTGATTCCACGAGCAGTGGTTGTCCCGTGTTGCCAGCCGTAGCGCATCCTTTTACAAAAGCCGGCGGAATGAAAGAAGCGGGAATGAATTGTTTGGCAACTTACAGTTATGACGCTCCCGCTCCCGCCAAAACCCTGATTACCGTTTGTTCTGCTACGCCTGCTGCGACACAACCGTTTTGCGCTGGCACCAAACTTACAATCACCGCTCCATTCATTGTGATTTCCCTTGGAAAGAACGCCGCTGCTGGAAACTTCACGGCAACGGATGAAGGATTTAACGCGGGCACTCGTGGTAACGGCACAGTATTTGTGTCTCGCACGCCTAGTGCTGCTGGTGCAGCAGGCGGCGAATTTGACGACATCGTGACTTGGACATCGCTCAACACATTATTTGCACGCATGGTGCAGGCAGGCAAGTTGCCCTAGCCAAAAAATGCTCAATTGCCCGTAGCGCCTACTTTAAGAATAAAGTCGACACATTGAGCTGCATTAGTCTTAACCCCCAAAACATATCCCTCCTGCTCCGCCTGCCTCGCCGCTTGAAACAAGCCAATTCCCAACCCGGCCGCCGCCGAATCAACAATCGGGACGCGAAATAGATTCTCCATTGCGGCGCTTGAAATTGCACTGCCGGTG
>JANXWW010000381.1 GCA_025350945.1 Burkholderiales bacterium | reverse complement strand
TTTAAAAACTATATTTTGCAAAACTATTGCAAATATAATTGATTTGCAAAATTATTGCATATTGTCTCCGATTGGCGACAATATGGATCGACACACTCGATTACTGCGCATGAGAAACTAATGGCACAATTTAGATAAATCCGGAATATAGCCATGGCAAATAAAACTCAAATAGCCCTTAATCGCGCCTCAACGCTGTTGTTGCGTCCGCTCATTCGCATGCTGATTAATTTTGGTATACCGCTGTCTGATTTCGTCGAGACCATCAAGCGCGTCTATGTGGATGTCGCGCGCGAACAACTTGAGAGTGTGGGCAAGCGCGTGACCGATAGCAGTATCAGTGTCATGACGGGTGTGCATCGCACCGATGTCAAGCGAATTGAAGAAGAAAATAGTGGCGGCCGCCCGCCGGTGGTCCAGCCAAGCCTGCTCGAATCCGTGATTCGCGTATGGTCGGGAGATACGCGATTCATTACCAGGGCGGGCAAGCCACGCAATCTGAAACGACGTCGAGTTGGCGGCAAAACTAGCAGCAAAACTGGCGTCAGGACGAAGTCAGGCGAAACGCCTACTTTTGAGGACTTGATCGAGGAAGTCACCAAGGGTGTTCCACCAAAGGCGTTGCTGGATGAATGGGTTCGCCTCGGCGCAGTCGGCATCAACGCACGTGGTGATGTTTGCTACGACAAACCGGACTTTGTGGCTGGGCAGGAAGTTCAACAACTCACAAGAAGCATGATCGCCACTGGAGATCGTTTTCAGGCAGCGCTGGATGCGTTACTTGCGCAAGAAAGCGACAAATTTGTTTTTTTTGTGCGTGCGTCACATATCCGCAAATCCGAGATGCCAAAACTCACGGAATTCGCCACGAAGCTCTTAAAACAAACGGCGGATCGCATTAATGTGCGCATTACCGAAGCCGAGGAACGCGGGCGCACATCGGCGGGAACTGAGCGTTTTAGCGCAGGAATTCACGTCTACAACGAACCGATGGCGAGGCTGGAGAAATATGGCTTCCAATTGTGGTGAACATCATTACTGCAACCTTCGCCGCACAAAATCAATATGCACTTTCAAATCATAAAGCTCGCGCGCGAAGGCAAGCGGTACACGAACATTGTCGGCGCGGGCTTCGATTTTATTTAATCTGCTCAAGATATTTTCGGCCTCCGTACTCGCCGGTTTTGTGGTCAGCGCTTCGGTATCGAGATGCCGCACTTCGGCATACCAACGATAGACCCGCTCGCGCATTCGCCAGTTATAAATCGCCGGTAACAAGCGCGCGGCGGGGATGCCGATCGCCAATAGCGGCACCAATAAAATCAACGCGCGCTCAACCCACACACTCACCCAGAACGGTAAATGTCGCTGTAGAAAACTGACGCCAGACGTGAAGTAACGATCCGCATCCGCATGGATGGGCACATCAGTGCCGCGCGTGGTCGGGAAATCGCCAGCCTTGTGAAACCAGCCGCTGCCGTGATGAATTTCTTTGGCCGCTTCGGCGAGGATGCGAATTAGCGCGGGATGCAAATCATTGCGCACCAACAGTTGCGACATCGCTGCGAGCAGCGGCACTTCTTCGGGCGGAATATTTTTGGCGAGATCGATCATGCCGGGTACCAATTTCACCGTCGTGAGGTGCGGGAAATGTCGGCTCAACGCTGCCGATTGGGGAAAACCAAGCAGGCGAATATCGGCGTCATGCAAGAGCAGTTGCACTTGTGCGGAATCCTCACCGGTAACAACAGCGAGGGCATCAACGTCACGCTTTAATAACGCTGTCGCCGCAGGCATGCCATTCAATTCCGAATATGCTTGCTTTTCAATATCGATTCCATACGCCGCAAATAATTCCACCGCGACGCGACGCGTGCCACTGCCACGACTACCGATGGCGATTTTTTTGGCCCCCAATTCACTGACTTGCGTGATTGTTTTTTTAGGCTCAGCGCGATAAAAAATCCATAGCGGTTCCGGATACACGCCCGCAATCGCCGACAACCATACCGCATCCTCCATCGTGCCGCTGCCGGTTTGCACAAACGCTGCTGAAATGCCCGAATCATCATCCAGCAATTTCGCACGATTTTCCAGCGAGCCGTTGGTGGTTTTAAGCTCCACCGTAATGCCGCGTTTCGCGAGCACATCGCGATAGCGCTCGCCAGCGCGATGGGCCGCGCCGCCTTCGGCACCGGTTGCCAGCACAATGCTTCGCGGCGGCGCGGGCTGCCAAAAATAATTGATCACAAAAATCATCGCGGCCAGGCCCAGCAGCCATGGGCCGATCAGCCAAATCCATTCGCGTACCGTTAATCCACGCCAGTGCATTACCAGAGTTTTCCTTTTAAAGTTGTTTGGTTAATTGATGAGAAAATGCATGCTTAACCATTCAAGTCTACAACATGCACATTCATATTCTCGGTATTTGCGGCACATTTATGGGCGGGCTGGCGGCACTCGCCAAAGAGGCGGGGCACACCGTCAGTGGCTGCGATGCAAATGTTTATCCGCCCATGTCCACGCAATTAGCAGCGCTCGGCATTGGCTTACATGAAGGTTTTGATGCGGAACAATTGACTGAGTTCAAGGCCGATTTATACGTTGTGGGCAACGTGATGACGCGCGGCAAACCAGTGATTGAAGAAATTTTAAATCGCGGCTTGCCTTATATT
>JANXWW010000369.1 GCA_025350945.1 Burkholderiales bacterium | reverse complement strand
GCTGCGCATTCCATCCCCGCTGCCCGCACGCATATGCACGCTGCAAAACCGAGCGGCCCAACTTAATTGATTACGCTGATGGCGGACAGGTGGCGTGTCATGCGGTGGAAGACAAGCGGATTAATATTCGGGTGGCGGCGTAGAGAAAAGTTGCAAAGAAATTCCAGCATTGGCGTGCCGTTTGACCCATAAATGGCTGAAAACGCCTGCTGCTATTGGGTTTTCAAATTCAAAAATAGCGACTAACCAGTAATCATGATTAAAATTTGCAATCCCAACTAAGCCTTGCACTTACTACCCGTACGCTCGTGCGCATTGAGCGCTCATTTGAAAGTTGCTCGGTCGACGGCTATATTGTCGCTGTCGCCAAAAAATGGTTCGTAATGCTTGTTCTGGGCGATGGCATAACCTTCGTTGGATATCAGGCATATCGCCTCATTGATCTTTCTATGCTGACCAAGCCTGCGCCTTATGCTGCGTTCCAAGAGGCCGCAATTCGAAAACGAAAACTGCGTCGCACCATTCCTCGCGGACTCAACCTCACTTCAACCTCAGCGATGCTTTCATCAGCTAACGCAAAATTTCCGCTCATCACCATTCACTGCGAAGAAAAGGATTCAGAGGTATGCTACGTCGGACGTATAGCTGCCGTATCACGAATGTCTGTCATGCTGAACGAAGTGACGCCAAGCGCTACCTGGGAAATAAATCTATCAACATACCCGCTCTCACAGATTACGCGAATCGATTTCGGCGGACCATATGAGGAAGCACTCGCAGTGGTTGCGGGTTCGCTAAAGCATTCAAGAAAAGCCTGATACAAACAAAGTGGCGTTGCTTCTCAAAACTCCACCAAACTCTTAAACCCACCCCAAAACATCCTCTTCCCATCAAACGGCATCTTCATCGATTCCATCCCGGCGATACGCGGATCGGACATCACTTTATTGTTCACACTATCGCGATGTTTGCGTGATTTATAGACGATCCACGAGAACATCACAGTCTCATCCGCTTTCAATTTCACGCTCTGCGGAAACGACGTGAGCTTGCCGGATTTCACATCGTCCGCGACGCATTCTGTATATTGCAGCGCGCCATGTTCGATCCAGATTTTGCCGCATTTTTTTGCCATCGCGCGATAGGCTGCAAGGTTTTTCGTGGGTACGGGGACGACAAAACCATCAACATAGTGAGCCATTTTTTTCTCCTTAACTGACGTGAATGGAAAAGTAAATTATCAGTAAATAATAAAACGACCAAAATAGATTGGCATTAATAATTTGTCCTGTTAAAAATGAGCAAACACCTTTATAGACGGGCGTTTTCAGACAGAAATGGCTGGTAAGCGCCGCGCCGCGCGGACTCTTATTTTAACTCGGCGCGGTTCCTGACAGAAAAAAACCCACTGTGGCAGTGGGCTTTTTTTACTTTCAAAAATTACTTGCCTTTAATTTCCGCCAGCAATTCCGTCGCGCCATAAATATTTTTCAGCGCTTCCAAAATACCACCACTGGTCACACCGATGGTGCGATTAACTGCGGAATCGAACCAGAACGAACCGCCATGCGAATGCACATTTCCATCGAACGCAAGGCCGACAATTTCGGCGTTGCGATTAATCATCGGGCTGCCGGAGTTGCCGCCGATAATGTCGTTGCTGGTGACAAAATTATAATTTTGCGCGAGGTTAATTTTGCCTTTGGATTGAAGCCATAACGCCGGCAGCGCATACGGTTCAGCACCTGTGTTGCGATTAAACGCGCCAGCAAAATCGGTAAACGGTGCGACCGGTTTGCCACGTTCCATCCAGCCTTGCACCGCGCCGAAGCTCAAGCGTAGCGTGCCGGTGGCGTCAGGATAGACTTTGGTGCCGAGTTGCGCAAAGCGCGCTTTGGCAATCAACTCGGCGTTTTTCTGCTCGACGGCGCTCACTTCGTTTTCATAGCGTTTGCGAATCGCGCGAGCCTGTACATCAATCTCGCGCGCCAATTTGAGGAAGGCATCATCTGATTTTTCGATTGCCGCAGAGTCCCCCTGCCAAAGCGCTTTACGGTATGTGGGATCGCCTAATTTGGTGCCATCGACCAAACGTTTTGCCGCTTGCTCCGGCGATTCTTTGCCAAGAATCTGCACCACAAATGGATGATCTGTACCCAAGGTTTCGCGTAGTTTGGTGAGCGCAAATTCGAGTTTCAGTTTTTCAAATTCAGGATATATCGGTGCAGGTGAAAACAACTGTCGCTCAACCAGCGGCAAACGTGCAGACGCGAATTCGGGCAGACGATCACCGTTCGGCTTTACGATCTCAACACTTGCGCGCACCAACGTGCGCGCCAAACCAAAATAACGGGTATTGAATGCTCGTACGCCTTCTATCGCATCATATTCATTGACGGTTTCGCGCAAGACGGCCTGCGCGCGCGTGATGGCATCCCACGCACCGTAGGCTTCGGCTTTCAGTTCGGGATTGGCGGCCACAAATGCCCGCAACGACGCTTCTTCGGCTCGCTTGCGCGCCATTAAATCGGGCGACTGAAGTGCCGCCAACTCACCAGAGGCAACCTTAAGCCCGTTCTCAAGAAAAAATAAATCGTTGTAGGACACACGCGCCTGCTCCGTACCCAGTTTCGCGTATTGGGTGAGCACGCCGCGAAACTCATAGCCACGACGCATGATATTGATGAGGCGCACATCGCGTAGCGTTTCAAGTTGCGAAACGGTCAGCGCACGATTCGTGCGACCAGGATTGCCCGCTGTGAAAACAAGTTCATCCGTCTTGGCACCGCTTGAACTAAACGGAAAATAATCTTTCACCACCGCAGGCTTGCCATTTTCATAAGCGCGCAGCATTGCGGCATCGAGACCATAGCGCGGGAAATTAAAGTTATCAGGGTCACCGCCAAAATTTGGTGCGGCGTCTTCCGGTGCCCATACGAGACGCACATCAGAAAAACGATGATAGCGATACAAATGATATTGCCCGCCCTGATACAGCGTGACCACATTGCATCGCACGGTATCTTTCTTGTCGCCCACACAATCGGCAGCAAGCTTGGCGCTCATCGCGTTTTGCGCGTTCTTGTACGCTTCGCCCACGAGCCCTTTGGTCGCAGTGCTCATCTCTTTGGTCATGTCGGTGATTTGTTCCAAACGACTCACCTCAGTCGCCGGGCACTGCAATTCCTCCTCTCGTTTTCGCGCAAGAAAACCATCCTGCAAATAATTCTTTTTCGCGCTCGAAATCTGCTGCAGACAACCGGCCACACAATGATGATTGGTGAGCACCAAACCTTCAGGCGAAATCATGGAAGCTGAACAGCCACCCAGATTTACCGAGGCATGCATAACGCGATCCACCCACGCCTGATCGGGATTAAAACCATACTTCGCCTTCATGGCATCGCGCGGCAGATTATCGAACGTCCACATGCCTTCATCAGCAAACGTTGTTGTGGTCAATACAGCTGCAAAAGCGAAAAATAGCGCGCGTAAGCTCATGGAATAAAACCTTTTAGCAAATGAATTGCGTGGGATGGCCGCAAAAAATGGCAATGTTTGCCGAAAGTGCCGCGTGATCAACATGGCTCTTTCACCTGCGTGTTAGTTTAGTGGCAAAACATCCGCGCGGCTAGTGCGTGAATCCGGGCGCAAATAATTGCACATCCGCGAAAGCGCTGGCGCTTAGCGCAATGAACCTGCGTCATTCAGATTCGGGATACTACGACGCAACTGCAACTTTCCGCTGCTCACTTCTTTGGCGAAATGCACGTTGCGCGTGGCGGCGTGAATATAGAGATTGTAGCCACCAAAATGCGTTGCCGCGTAGTTGTATACGCCGTCCAAATCATCTTCCAGCCGATTTACGGCGGCTGCAAAAAACGCTGGCGTTTGCTGCACTAAATCTTCGCCTGATTTATAAACAATTTCAGCCCCCGCCGCGGTCTGTTTGGTTGCTAATCCGGCTTCAACAAATTCGGGATAGAGACGATCACGGCAT